>JAVHPV010000079.1:0-3511 GCA_036170775.1 Gallionella sp.
TAGTGTTGTTAAAGTCGGCACAAAACCCGTTCATCAATAATTTTTATCAGTTTAAGAAAGCGAATCATGTCTCAAGGTAATTCCACTCAGCAACGCATCGCCGCGCAACTCAATGCCTTCAAAGTGGCAGCCATACAAATGGCTTCAGGACCGAATGTTATGGGCAACCTGAGCGAGGCGAGGCGTTTGATTGCCAAAGCGGTTGAACAAGGCGCGCGACTGGTGGTTCTGCCTGAATTTTTCCCTATCATGGGCATGACCGAGCAAGACAAGCTCACAGTATGCGAACAAGCGGGTAGTGGCCCCATTCAGCAATTCCTCAGCGAGCAAGCACGTCAGCATAGAATTTGGCTGGTAGGTGGCTCTATCCCCTTGGCGGCGAGTTCGGCAGATAAAGTGCTGAATAGCTGCTTGGTGTTCAATGAGCTAGGTGAGCAAGTGGCGCGTTATGACAAGATTCATTTGTTCAATTTGACCTTGGGCAATGAAAGCTATAACGAAGCGCAAACTATCGAGCCAGGAAACCAAGTGGTGGTGGTAGATAGCCCGTTTGGGCGCATCGGCTTGGCAGTTTGCTACGACTTGCGTTTTCCTGAATTATTCCGCGCCATGCCCAATGTAGACATTATTGTGTTACCCGCCGCTTTTACGGAAACTACAGGCAAAATGCATTGGGATGTGTTGGTGCGCGCGCGCGCCATTGAAAATCTGGCTTACGTGGTTGCTGCGGCGCAGGGTGGCTATCACGTGAATGGTCGGGAAACACACGGCAACAGCATGATTGTGGATCCGTGGGGACGCGTACTGGATCGCTTGGCGCGCGGGTCGGGCGTGGTTCTTGCCGAGATCAATCCCTCTTATCAAGCCAGTTTACGCCACAGTCTGCCTGCGTTGTCGCATCGTGTGCTGCATGGTTGCTAAGTTTTTCTGGCGTTTTTCATCTGAGCAAACTATTTAAGGATTACTTTGAAACACACCGCTGCATTCGACTCTCTTTTTAGCACCGCACAACATAGTTTGTGGACACCTTACTCCTTAGAAAATCGACACATTGAGCAAGTTTTCGCCAGCATGATGGCGCATCAACTCGATTATGCCGATCTCTACTTTCAATACAGTCGCGCCGAGAGCTGGTCGCTGGAAGAAGGCATCGTCAAATCGGGCAGCTTTAGCATCGACCAAGGGGTGGGCGTACGTGCGGTAAGCGGTGAAAAAACCGCCTTCGCTTACTCCGATGACATCAGCTTGAATGCCTTGCAGAGTGCGGCACAAGCCACCCGTGCGATTGCCAAACAGGGCAGTGAGCAAAGTGTGCCGCTGTTGCGGCAGGGCGCGCGCCGCGACATTTATCTGCCGCATGACCCGATTGCCAGCCTCAAAGATTCGGACAAAGTTGCTTTGCTGGAACGCCTCGAAGGTTATGCGCGCGCCGTTGATCCCCGTGTGGTGCAAGTGATGGCGGGACTGGCGGGGGAATACGAAGTGGTGCTGGTGGCGCGTAGCGATGGTTTGATGAATGCCGATATTCGTCCACTGGTACGCTTGTCGGTGACGGTGATTATCGAAAGCAACGGCAAGCGTGAACAAGGTTCGGCAGGTGGGGGCGGGCGTTTCGGTTACGACTATTTCGACGACGCGCTGCTGCATCAATATGCGCAGCAAGCCGTACACCAAGCCTCCATCAACCTGAGTGCTGATCCTGCTCCCGCAGGCAATATGACGGTGGTGTTGGGTAACGGTTGGCCGGGCATTTTGCTGCACGAAGCGATTGGTCATGGCTTAGAAGGCGACTTCAATCGTAAAGGCAGTTCGGCTTTCTCAGGACGCGTTGGTGAACGTGTTGCGGCCGCAGGTGTGACGGTCGTGGACGATGGCACACTGGCGCAACGACGCGGCTCTTTGCAGATGGATGACGAGGGCAATGCCACGCAATGCACCACCCTTATCGAAAATGGCATCTTGCGCGGTTACCTGCAAGACTCATTGAATGCGCGACTGATGGGGGTGCCAATCACGGGCAACGCACGGCGCGAATCTTATGCGCATTTGCCTATTCCGCGTATGACTAACACCTATATGCTGAATGGTGACAAAGACCCGCAAGAGATCATCGCCTCAGTAAAAAATGGGTTGTACGCCGTGAATTTTGGGGGCGGGCAAGTGGACATCACCAGTGGAAAATTTGTGTTTTCGACTGCCGAGGCCTACCTCATCGAAGACGGCAAAGTAACCCGTCCAGTCAAAGGTGCAACCTTGATTGGCAACGGTCCAGATGTGCTGACACGCATTGCCATGATAGGCAATGACATGGCACTTGATCCAGGGGTGGGAACTTGCGGCAAAGAAGGTCAAAGCGTACCCGTGGGGGTAGGGCAACCGACGGTGCGAATTGATGGGTTAACAGTGGGCGGTACGGCGTAATTGCTCGTTTTGTCTAAGGACGCAATGATTAAGTCATCATTTTTGTGAGCGCGCGAGCGGCATAGCCACCCTTATTCAAGGCATCCATAACAAAATAAAAACGCCCCAAAATTGGGGCGTTTTTATTGGGGGAAAACAGCTTAGATTAGGCCGCGAAGAAGTTTTTTACCTTATCCATCCAAGATGTTGCACGCGGGTTGTGGTGTCCGCTATTTTCTTGGTTGATATTCTCAAATTCACGTAGTAACTCCTTTTGCTTATCGGTCAGATTTATCGGGGTTTCCACAATTACGTGGCAATGCAAATCGCCATGCTGATGGGTGCGCATCCCCTTGATGCCTTTGCCACGCAGACGGAAAATCTTGCCACTTTGTGTTTCAGCAGGAATCTTGATGCTGGCTTTGCCATCGAGGGTTGGAATTTCAATTTCGCCTCCAATCGCAGCCGTGGTAAAACTGATCGGCATTTCACAATGTAAATCGTCGCCATCGCGCTGGAATACGCTATGTTGCTTGATGTGAATTTCTACATACAAGTCACCATGCGGCGCACCGTGACTGCCCGCTTCGCCGTGACCGCTGTGGCGCAAACGCATACCACTGTCGATACCCGCAGGTATCTTGATCTCCAGTGTTTTTTGTTTTTTCACGCGACCGCTGCCGCCACAGTCCTTGCACGGCGATGAGATCATCTTGCCGCTGCCGTGGCAGCGTGGGCAGGTTTGTTGTACCGAGAAAAATCCCTGCTGCATACGCACTTGCCCATGACCACCACAGGTCTGGCAAGTCGTCGCTGAAGTGCCAGGTTTCGCACCTGAGCCACTGCACGTGCCGCATTCATCCATGACGGGAATGCGAATCTGCTTCTCCGCACCGCGCGCGGCTTCTTCCAGCGTGATTTCCATGTTGTAGCGCAAATCAGCGCCGCGCTGTGCTTGACTACGCCCACCGCCGCCACCGCGTCCGCCGAAAATATCGCCGAAAATATCGGAGAAATCGAAACCTTGCGCACCCGCGCCGCCCGCACCAAACGGGTTGCCGCCGCCCATGCCGCCTGCTTCAAACGCGGCGTGGCCATATTGGTCATAGGC
>JAVHPV010000080.1:0-17097 GCA_036170775.1 Gallionella sp.
GCGACTCGGTCACCACCGACCACATCAGCCCCGCAGGGAGCTTCAAACCCACCACTCCCGCAGGTCAATATCTGCAAGCACACAAAGTGGAAATCAAAGACTTCAACAGCTACGGCTCACGGCGCGGCAACCACGAGGTGATGATGCGCGGCACGTTCGCCAATGTGCGCGTGAAAAACTTGATGCTGCCCGCCAATGCGGACGGCTCTCGCGTGGAAGGTGGCTACACCCTGTACCAGGGCGAACAAGTGGCGATCTACGATGCCGCGATGAAGCACATCGCCGACGGCACTGCCACCGTGATCTTTGCAGGTGAAGAATACGGCACAGGTTCATCACGTGACTGGGCAGCGAAAGGCACGCAACTACTGGGCGTGAAGGCCGTCATCGCCAAGAGCTACGAACGTATCCACCGCAGCAACTTGGTGGGCATGGGTGTGCTGCCCTTGCAATTCAAAGGTAGCGACAGCGTGGCGAGTTTGAATCTGACCGGCGAAGAGAGCTTCGACCTCGTCGGCATCAACGACAACCTGAAACCACAACAAGATGTGACGCTGGTCATCACCCGCAAAGACGGCAGCCAACAGAACGTCAGCGTGTTGTTGCGTATCGACACACCGATCGAAGTCGACTACTACAAGAACGGCGGCATCCTACCGTTCGTGTTGAAGGAGTTGGTGGGTTAGACAGCAGTAGGCATCCCATTGCTTGTGGCATGATTCAACGCCACAAGCAATGGGATCATTTAAGGAGCGCATATGCAACCCGACCATTTCAATCTAAACGACATTCACCACGAGCCTAGCGATGCACAGTTGGAGTCCCTGATGAATTCTGTTGCCTCCGCAGCCCGCATTAAAGCGGTGCAAGCCAAAGAAAAAATGATGCAACGCTTGCATTCGGAAATCATCTCTGCGAAGCGGCTTGAGCTGCAAAATGAACGCGGCTGAAAGACCCAGACTCATCGTTGTCGCAGGCCCCAATGGGGCAGGAAAAACGTCCATTACCGAACAACTGCTGCGACACGAATGGATGCAGGGATGTGTCTATGTGAATCCAGACTTTGTTGCGCGCGATGAATTCGGCGACTGGAATTCTCCTGATGCTATTTTCAAAGCGGCAATACGTGCCGCAGAAATACGCGAAAAATGCTTGCGAGAATCAACCAGCCTCGCATTTGAAACGGTACTTTCCATGCCAGACAAACTGGATTTCATTCGACGCGCCAAAAACGCAGGATTTTTCGTGCGGCTATTTTTTGTGGGAACAGATGATCCCTCTATCAATGCAAAACGCGTTGCTTTGCGTGTGATGGAAGGAGGGCATGATGTTCCTATCGGGAAAATCATTGCCCGCCACACTCGCTCAATTGCCAACTGCACCATCGCCACGCACCTTGCTGACCGCGCTTACATCTACGACAACTCGGTTGATGACATGCCTGCCCGTCTTCTATTTCGGACTAGCGAAGGAAAACTCGTAAAACATTACGGGAACACCAATCCGTGGGCGCAAGACATTCTTGAAGGATTGAAATAGCCCAAGTGGTTGGATGCCGCTTACGGGGACTACTGATCACCCACAAAGACGGCAGCCAACAGAACGTCAGCGTGTTGTTGCGTATCGACACACCGATCGAAGTCGACTACTACAAGAACGGCGGCATCCTACCGTTCGTGTTGAAGGAGTTGGTAGAAGCATAACCACTCTATTAAAGCAACAAATCGCTGATTAAGTTGTTGTACCATACGCTGGCAAACGTACTCAGGGAACGCTGATTTATTCGTCATCTCCGTCTTTCGAAAGGCTCAAGATAAACTGGCTTTCAGCCAGGCGGAGATCAAGTGCCTTGATATAAATAGATTCCCTCTTTCGCGGGAATCACAAAACTGAATAAATCAGCATCTACCTCATTTATTCCGTTCTCTTTGGCTTGGCGAAACGAGGAAGTTTACGTAATTATTCGAACAAAAAACCAGTTTTTCCTTAGGTGATTCCTAAGGAAAAACGAACTAAACCTTATGGAGAAAAAAATGCAAATACCAAATCGTGATGGTGATGGCTATCTGGTGGATATGAGTGATTGGACACCCGAGATTGGTCGGGCAATGGCCGAGGTTGATGGCTATGAAATGAACGACAAAAAATGGGAACACATTGCTAAAGCGCGTGAGTATTTCGAAGAATTCGGCTCAGTACCGCCGATCCGAAAATTTGCCAAACATATCAATGAAGACCAAAAAGAGTTGTTTGATTTATGGATGACAGGCCCCATGAAACCCATCACTAAATATGGTGGGATGCCGAAGCCCACAGGTTGCGTATAAAGGTTTCATATGCCCAATATGACTACACGATACTTTGAAAATCTGGTTGCAGACGCGCTGACGCGCGTCAAAGAAGTGATGCCGTGGGATTTAACCAAAATGCGCACCCTCAATCCCGACTTGCTGTTACTTGACGTAAGAGAAGCAAGCGAATTTTCCATGTACCACATTGCCAATTCAATCAACGTACCGCGTGGCATTTTGGAATCCGCATGTGAATGGGATTATGAAGATACCGTCCCTGAACTTGCTGACGGACATGAACGAAAAATCGTGGTGATTTGTCGTTCAGGGAAACGTTCCGCCTTGGCAGCCGATACGATGATCAAGATGGGCTTTGCAGATGTTTATTCGCTCAAAACAGGTATTCGTGGCTGGAATGATTTTGAGCAACCCTTGATTGATTCGCAGAATAATGCGTTAGACACGGATGATGTTGAGGCGCACTTGAACTTACCCCTCGGACAAACACAAAAAAAACCGCAGCGTGTTGTATAAACACACCTAGCCCAACTTGTTATCGCTCGATAAATCGAGCTCCTACAAAACCTAGAGCGACTTCCCAGTTTGCTGGATGAGTCGAATGGCGAGTGGTTTTGTCATGCCCGCGTGGGCGGGAATCCATCTAGGCTCTGGATCTCCGCTTGCGCGGAGATGACAAATAAATCAGCGTTTCCCTAGAGCAACTTGCCAAGCGGAAATGACTTACTCAGCACTTCCCTTGCGGACAAACTCGGCGAACTGCGCGCTGGGTAACGGTTTACTGAAGTAATAGCCCTGCACTTCATCGCACCCTTGCAGACGCAAGAACGCTAATTGACTCCCCGTTTCCACGCCTTCGGCGATGGTCAACATACCTAAGCTGCTGGCCATGTTGATGATGGCGGTAACAATGGCTTTGTCTTCGGGGTCGATGCTGATGTCGCGCACGAATGACTGGTCAATTTTGAGTTTGTACACTTTGAATTTCTTCAAATAACTCAAGCTGGAATAGCCTGTACCGAAATCATCAATCGACATACGGATGCCCAGTTCATACAAATTGTCCATCACGGCAATGGCGGCTTGTGGGTCGCCCATTGCCACCGCTTCGGTCAGTTCTAACTCTAAGCACTCGGCGGGCAGTTGGGCTTCATTGAGGATGCGCGTGACCAAGTCGGGCAGATTGGGGTGATGGAATTGCACGGCGGAGAGATTCACCGCCATCATCATTTTCGGCATCCCCTCATCCAACCATTGTTTCAGCTGCTGCACAGCAGTACGCAATACCCATTCACCGATCGGCAAAATCAGCCCACTATCTTCGGCAATGGGAATAAATTCCGCAGGCGAGACATTCCCCAACGTTGGGTTGTTCCAACGCAACAAGGCTTCTGCGCCAAGAATATGCCCATCCTGCATCGCCACTTGTGGTTGGTAATGCACTTGCAATTCATTGCGCGCCAAGGCGTGACGCAAGGCATTCAGCAATTGCAGCGTGCGCGCCGAATGCGCCTGCATTTCAGGGGTAAAGAAACAGAAGTCATTGCGCGTCGCTTGCTTGACGCGATACATGGCAATATCGGCATGTTTAGACAGCGTTTCAAAGTCCGTGCCATCTTCGGGATACAACACAATGCCTATCGAGGCCGTCGCGGTGAGTTCATAACCCTGAATCTTGCACGACTGTTGCAAGGTTGCCACCAACTTGGTTGCCACTTCGCGCGCCCCCTCTTGATCGGTGCCTGGCAACAATAAAATGAATTCATCGCCCCCCAAGCGCGACACGGTATCTTCTTCACGCAAACAGGCTTTGAGACGACGCGAGATTTCCATCAGCAACTCGTCACCCACGCTATGCCCCAAGGTATCGTTGATGTTTTTGAAATGATCCAAATCCAAGAACATCACCGCCAAATGCTCGCCACTACGCTGTGCCACGCTCAAGGAAAATTTGAAGCGGTCGTTGAGCAAAGCGCGGTTGGGCAAGCCCGTGAGTTGATCGAAATACGCTAATTGCTGAATGCGCGCTTCCGCCAGCTTTTTCTCAGTGATATTTTCTTTGATGGCGAGGTAATTGGTAATTACTCCGTGCGCATCCCGCACGGGCGCAATCATCGCCGACTCGATGTATTCGCTGCCATCTTTACGATGATTGATTAACTCGCCGCGCCATTCCCTGCCTGCGGTGAGATGCGCCCACAACTCGTCGTACGTTTTCTTGGGGGTTTTACCGGATTGCAGAATGCGCGGATTTTTGCCGACCGCCTCCTCTAACGTATAGCCAGTGACTTTACTAAAAGTGGCATTAGCGTATTCGATATTGGCATCCAAATCGGTGATTACTATCGTGTTGGGGCTTTGCTCAACCGCTTGCAACAGCTTGTTTAAGCGAATCTCCATGCGAGTACGCTCGCTAATGTCGCGCGTAATACTGACTAGACATTGCTCGTCGTTAATCAGCAGAGTTTGTGCCGACATCAGCCCCGTAATGATCGAGCCATCTTTCATCACAAATTCCGCTTCCAGATTCTCGCAAAAGCCTTGCTGTTCTATATCTGCAAGTAACCGCTGCCGATCCTCAGGATTGTGCCAGATATGAATTTCTGCCGAGGTTTTACCAATCACTTCATCGCGTCGCCAGCCACTGATACGCTCAAAACCTTCATTCACGTCGATATACAAACCATCTTTCAGTCGATTGATGTTGATTGAATCAGAACTGACATGAAAAGCTTTACGGTAGCGTTCTTCGGTGTCGCGCAACTGAATTTCGGTGTTTTTTTGTGCCGTAATGTCATCGTACAGCCCGAGTACGCCGATGACTTCATTCTGCGTATTTCTTAACGGCACTTTAGACGTGCGCAACCAAATTGTGTCTCCCGTCGGAGTCGTTTGCATTTCCTCAAAAGCCAAACGTGGCAGCCCCGTCTCCATCACCGCACGATCATCCGCTTGATAGAGAGCCGCTTGGTCACGCCAGCCCATGGCAAAGTCATCTTTGCCAATCATTTCGGCGGGGCTATTTTTTCCAGCGTCTTGTGCAAATAAGCCATTGCAGCCCAAATAGCGCAACGCACTGTCTTTCCAAAAAATTCTGAGCGGCGCGTGCTCTATCACGGTTTGCAACAGTTCATAGGTTTCTTGTAACTGAAGCTGAGCTTGCTGACGTTGCGCTTCGCGCACAAAATTATCCAACGCAAAATCAACGTCAGTCGCCATTTCTATCAGCAACTTTTGTGCTTCTTCGTCGAAGGCATTGCGGGTATCTGCATATAAGCTCAGTGACCCCACCACTTTACCTTGGCGATGCAAAGGTAATGCCGCTGAAGCCGCCCAACCAAACTTTGCACCGCGTTCATGCCAGGCTGCCGTGGCGGGATCGTGCTGAAAATCCTGACACCAAAAGGGTGAATCTTCGCGCATGGCAGTGCCTGTGGGACCCCGCCCTTTTGAACCTTCTGGATTGATGGAAATAACTAAGTTTTCCAGATACTCTTTACCCGAGCCAAATGCGGCTACGGGTTTAACCAACTCGCTTGCGTCATCCAATAAGCCGATCCACGCCATTTTCATGCCGCCAAAATTGACCGCATCACGGCAAATAATGGCAAACAATTCGGCTTCATTGCTGCAACGCACAATGGCTTGATTACATTGGCTTAACGCTGCATAGAGTTTGCTCATACGCTGGATTTTGGCGGTCGCAACCTCGGCTTGCTGTTGTTGGCGTAATAATTGCTGTTGCGTTTGCGCCACCCACCCCAACACACTGTGTGCTTGTTTGGCAGAAACTTGAATAGGCTGAGAAAAATCTCCCTGCCCAATTTTTTGTAAATACAGTTGCACTTGTGCCAGCTTGCCACCCAACGCACTGTTCAGTTCCACATAACTGCGTCGCAACAACCACAGCAACAATATAAACAACACCGCGAACAGTATCCGCAATTGGGTGGCTCGCTCGGTGGCTTGCGCGACCGCAGCGGAGGTGCGCGCTTCCACTGCATGATGGAACGCATCAATGGGACGCATGATGTCCGCTTTGGCTTGGTGATATGCAGCATCATTCAACATCTGGCTAGCGCGCAAACGAGAGGCATCGCTGGGGTCAGACTCAACCAACTTGAATGCGGCAAACTCAGTGGCAACGAGCGCGTCTGAATTGGCTTTGGCCTCGGCTAACTTCGCCAGCTCAGCTGGGGTGATGCCCACGGCACGTAACAAATCTAGTAAGGCGATGCGATATGGACTATCGGGGTGCGGTGCTTTGCCATCCGCAATCATCAAATCCCAGTAAATGGATTGGTAGTCTTGCGGACGTGGTTTCGTCCCCGCGCGTATGGCGAGAATATCTTGGTAATACTGTTTATAACGGGCATCCCCTGTGACCACATAGGTTCGCGCCATGCGCGTCAAATCATCTGAAGTGTGGCGCAATTCCACGGCAAGCGCATAAGACTGGTGACGAACCTCGTTCGCACCATCAATCTGCTTTTCGGCGCGCACGTATACCACAAAGGCAATCGCTAACACGCCCAGCAACAAGGCTGACAACCACAGACTACGGCTAAAAGGTGAGATTGCTTTAGGCATATGCTTTACTCGCCGAAGGTGTTCCTTAATGATTTTTCATGTTCATCTTTCGTCGGGTTACAACCCGACCTACCTCTTGTAAGAGCCAGATTTATCGGGCGATGTCGTCAAAAATCGCTCAATAAATTGAGTTCCTACAGTCGAATAAACAATCTGAATTGATAATACCCGAATTTTGCAAAAAGATAAGCCGCGAATAACGCG
Source organism: Gallionella sp. (assembly GCA_036170775.1). Lineage (GTDB taxonomy): Bacteria > Pseudomonadota > Gammaproteobacteria > Burkholderiales > Gallionellaceae > Gallionella. Next base: position 7,104 of record JAVHPV010000080.1, read on the forward strand.
GCTTATCTGTGCGGGGCGGGATTTTCTACGGCTGCGGAGGCGGAGAGCGCATTCGCTGTGCCTGAGGCTAATGGCTTATCGAGTATTTGGTAAAAAACTTCGTCGCGTTTAATCATGCCCAATTCGCTGCGGGCACGTTCTTCAACCGCCTCTGTGCCTTGCTTGAGGTCATGTACTTCGGCATCTAATAAAGCATTGCGCGCTTGCGTTTGCTGATTGATTTGTTGTTGTGCGGCCACTTGGCGATTCAACTCCCAGACTTTCAGCCAACTGCCTTTGCCCAACCACAGTGGGTACTGGAGCAGGAGCAGGATAATCAGCAGTATGAGTGTAATGCCGCGCATGGTTGAGCTGGGTAAGTTAAACCCCAATAGTTCACAGACATAAGGAGGTTTGATTGATTTGTCATGGCTACAAAAGCAGGAATGGCAAAACCGAATAATCTAATTTTCCTTATAGGAACGCGATTTATCGCGCGATAAATCGCGCTCCTACAGACATGATGAACTATCTCGGTTAATGATTAAAAAACTTCGCCCCAAGCGGGGCTAGGGGCGAAGGAAGTTGTTGCAATGCACACAGCCAATTAACTGAGTTGGTAATAAGCATCGCGGCCTGGATAGGAAGCGCAATCGCCCAAGTCTTCTTCAATACGCAACAACTGGTTATATTTTGCCATACGGTCAGAACGCGATAACGAACCCGTCTTGATTTGCATCACATTTGTGCCCACCGCCAAATCAGCAATGGTGCTGTCTTCGGTTTCGCCTGAACGATGTGACATCACAGCGGTATAGCCCGCACGTTTTGCCATTTCAATCGCGGCAAAAGTCTCCGTCAATGTGCCAATTTGATTCACTTTAATCAGAATCGAGTTGGCGATGCCACGCTTGATGCCTTCACGCAGAATCTTGGTGTTGGTCACAAAAATATCGTCGCCGACCAACTGGATATTTTTACCAATGCGCTCGGTCAACAATTTCCAGCCATCCCAATCCATTTCGCTCATGCCATCTTCAATCGACACGATAGGATATTTGTCTACCCAAGTGGCATACAGATCAACCATTTGTGCGGAATTCAATACCAAGCCATCTGCCTTGAGGTGATACATACCGTCTTTGTAAAATTCCGAAGCTGCGGGATCCATCGCAATCGCCACGTCCGCACCAGGCACATAACCTGCGGCCTCAATGGCTTCGACGATCACTTTCAGCGCGCCTTCGTTAGAACCGAGTGCGGGTGCGAAGCCGCCTTCATCACCCACGGTGGTGGGCAGACCACGATGATGCAGCACATTCTTCAAGGCATGGAACACTTCCGCACCATAACGCAAGGCTTCACGGAAGCTCGGTGCGCCGACGGGAACGATCATGAACTCTTGCATGTCCGCGCCACCTGTAGCATGTGCGCCACCGTTGATGACGTTCATCATCGGCACGGGCATTTCCATGCGTGCCGCGCCGCCGAAATAGCGATACAACGGTAAGCCTGATTCTTCCGCTGCCGCTTTAGCCACAGCAATCGACACCGCCAAAATAGCATTCGCACCCAAGCGTGATTTGTTTTCTGTGCCATCCAAATCAATCATCGTTTGATCAATAAAGGCTTGTTCAGAGGCATCTAAACCAATAATCGCTTCAGCGATTTCGGTATTGACATACTCCACTGCTTGCAACACGCCTTTACCTAAATAGCGTTGCTTATCGCCATCACGTAGCTCAACGGCTTCACGTGTTCCAGTGGATGCGCCAGACGGCACAGCGGCACGCCCCATCACACCAGATTCCAGCAATACATCCGCTTCTACGGTTGGGTTACCACGCGAATCCAAAATTTCACGGGCGATGACATCAACAATTGCACTCATAGTTTTTCCTTAACTCTCTCTTAAACACTTCTCAAATCAACATTTTCTTCAATTAAACCTTGCCGCTTTACTGCTTCATCCAAAACTTTTAAGGTCTGCAATAATGCTTTCAAATGCCCTAACGGAAAGGCATTCGGGCCATCCGACAGAGCTTGTGACGGCGTGGGATGCGTTTCCATAAACAGCCCTGCAATACCTGCCGCCACCGCCGCACGTGCCAACACGGGCACGAACTCACGTTGCCCACCGCTCACCGTGCCCTGCCCGCCTGGCAATTGCACCGAGTGCGTAGCATCGAATACCACAGGGCAAGCCGTGTTGCGCATCACCGCCAACGAACGCATATCTGACACCAGATTGTTGTAACCAAATGAGGCACCGCGTTCGCACACCATGATGTTGTCTTGACCACTCACATCGCGGGCTTTTTCCACCACGTTTTTCATATCCCAAGGCGATAAAAATTGCCCCTTTTTGATATTTACAGGGCGGCCACATTGTGCCACCGCGTGAATAAAGTCGGTCTGACGGCACAGGAATGCAGGAGTCTGCAAGACATCTACGACGGCAGCGACGGGCGCAATTTCTTCGATACTATGTACGTCCGTTAATACGGGTACACCTATTTGCGCTTTGACCTCGCTGAGTATTTTCAACCCAGCATCCAGCCCAAAACCTCGGAACGATTTACCAGAACTGCGATTAGCTTTGTCGTACGAAGATTTATAGATGAAGTTTATTTGCAGTTCGTTACAAATTTCTTGCAACTGCCCCGCCGTATCCAAAGCCATTTGTTGCGACTCAATCACACATGGGCCGGCGATCAAAAATAACGGCTGGTTTAACCCAGCCTCAAAATGACATAGTTTCATGCGGTTACCTTGTGCTGTTGATGTTGCAAAGCCGCTTCTACAAAGGCTTTGAACAGAGGATGTCCCGCACGGGGTGTGGAGGTGAATTCAGGATGGAACTGCACACCGACAAACCAAGGATGCATGGTTGATGGCAATTCCATCATTTCAGGCAAGTCTTCAGTCGGGGTGCGCGCAGAAATAATCAGTCCCGTTTTTTCTAATTCGGGCACGTAATGGTTGTTCACTTCATAACGATGGCGATGTCGCTCATTGACTTCGTCACCGTAGATACGGTGCGCCAACGTTCCTGCCTTGATGGGGCAGCGTTGCGAACCGAGGCGCATCGTGCCGCCTAAATCAGAATCATCACTACGCGTTTCCACCCGACCATCACGATCACGCCATTCGGTAATCAACGCCACCACGGGGTGTTCGGTTTGTAAATCAAACTCTGTGCTGTTGGCATCACTCATCGCAGCCATGTGGCGCGCATATTCAATCACGGCTAATTGCATCCCAAGACAAATGCCGAGATAGGGAATCTTGTTTTCGCGCGCGTAGCGTATTGCGGCAATCTTGCCTTCTGTGCCGCGTTTACCAAAGCCGCCCGGCACGAGGATTGCATCAAAATGCGCGAGGCTTTGGGTGCTGCTGGTTTCCAACACTTCCGAGTCTATGTATTCAATATTGACTTGGGTTTGAGTATGGATACCCGCGTGACGCAGAGCTTCAATCAACGATTTGTAGGATTCGGTGAGGTCAACATATTTTCCCACCATACCAATAGTGATTTGATGCTGCGGATTTTCCTGTGCCGTCACCAGTTTTGCCCACACCGACAAATCTGCGGGCGGCAAATCCAAATGCAGCTCTTCGCAGATGATGCGATCCAAACCTTGTTCATGCAGCATTTGCGGAATCATGTAGATGCTAGTGGCATCCCACATCGAGATCACCGCATCTTCACGCACATTGGCGAACAGCGAAATTTTGGCGCGTTCGTCATCAGGAATCGGACGGTCGGCACGGCACAACAAGGCCGTCGGGAAAATACCAATTTCACGCAACTTTTGCACGCTGTGTTGCGTCGGTTTGGTCTTCAATTCCCCTGCGGTAGCAATGTAAGGCACGAGCGTCAGATGCACATAAGCCACTTGGTTACGACTTAAACGCAAGCCCATCTGACGTGCCGCCTCAAGGAACGGCAAAGACTCGATGTCGCCCACCGTACCGCCAATTTCTACAATTGCCACATCTGCCTGACCATCATGCGAAGCCGCTGCGCCGCGCTCTACAAAGGCTTGGATTTCATTGGTGATATGCGGAATAACTTGTACGGTTTTGCCTAGATATTCGCCGCGTCGCTCTTTGCGAATGACGCTATCGTAAATCTGCCCCGTGGTGAAATTGTTGGCTTTGCGCATTTTGGCGGAAATAAACCGCTCGTAATGCCCCAAATCCAGATCAGTTTCCGCCCCGTCTTCGGTCACGAAAACTTCGCCATGTTGGAATGGGCTCATCGTGCCGGGATCGACATTGATATAAGGGTCGAGCTTGAGCATCGTCACTTTGAGTCCGCGCGATTCAAGGATGGCCGCCAAAGAAGCGGCGGCGATGCCCTTACCTAAAGAAGAGACAACGCCGCCTGTAATAAAGATGTACTTAGTCATGGGGGCGCATGATACCGTAAAACCCTCCGCACTCAAAACGCAAAACAGTACTGAGGTCATTTCTTATGACACGCTGTGTGCGCATCAAAATACACCCACTTTTCTTACATATCACTTACTAAAACGCAGTAATAGCAAGGTTTATCGTCATTATTATTGACAGCGAGACGCGAAAAAACCTACAGTATTCGAGGTGATGTTTTTACAACCCTTTGCAAATATAACCAGCCACTTTTTCAGGAGAACGCAATGTCTAATATCCAGTCTGTAATGCACGAAAACCGCGTATTTAATCCTTCCGAAGCTTTCGTTAAACAAGCTAATGTAGCGGGCATGGAGGCTTATCAAGCCCTGTGTGCTGCGGCAGAAAAAGACTACGCGGGGTTTTGGGCGGGATTGGCACGCGACACGCTGCTTTGGCATAAGCCGTTTACCAAAACACTAGATGAAAGCAATGCACCGTTCTATAAATGGTTTGAAGATGGCGAGCTGAATGTTTCTTACAACTGCCTTGATCGCCATCTCAACACGCAACCCGAAAAGACCGCCATTATCTTTGAAGCCGATGACGGCAAAGTTACACACGTCAGCTACCGCGAATTGTATGAACGCGTTTGCCAATTCGCTAATGGCTTAAAAGCACGCGGCATCAAGAAAGGCGATCGCGTCATTGTGTACATGCCGATGAGTGTGGAAGCCGTCATCGCCATGCAAGCCTGCGCCCGTATCGGCGCGATTCATTCCGTGGTATTTGGCGGCTTTTCCTCGAAGAGTTTGCATGAACGCATCACCGATGCCCAAGCAGTTGCCATCATTACTGCGGATGGTCAATTCCGTGGCGGCAAGGCCATGGCACTTAAACCTGCGGTAGATGAAGCCCTGACCTTTGGCGGTTGCGAGATGGTACATACCGTGGTGGTTTACCAGCGCACAGGAGGTGAGGTGCAATGGAACAGCAACAACATCTGGTGGAAAGATGTCATCGCGGGTCAAAGTAATACCTGCGAACCTGAATGGGTTGGTGCGGAACATCCCTTGTTCATCCTCTACACCTCAGGCTCTACTGGCAAACCCAAAGGCGTACAACACTCCACAGGCGGCTATCTGTTAGGCGCGATGGTGTCGCTGCAATGGGTCTTTGACTACAAGCCCAGCGATGTATTTTGGTGTACCGCAGATGTAGGTTGGATTACGGGGCATAGCTATGTGGCTTATGGGCCTTTAGCGATGGGCGCAACCCAAGTGGTTTTTGAAGGTGTTCCAACCTATCCCGATGCGGGGCGTTTCTGGAAGATGATTCAAGACCACAAAGTGACCACCTTCTACACCGCGCCCACTGCGATTCGCTCGCTCATCAAACTCGGCGGTGACCTGCCTGCCAAATATGACCTGTCTAGCCTACGTTTGCTCGGCACCGTCGGCGAGCCGATCAATCCCGAAGCGTGGATGTGGTACTACAACACGGTGGGACAAACACGTTGCCCTATCGTAGATACTTGGTGGCAAACAGAAACAGGCTGCCACATGATCGCCCCTCTGCCAGGCGCAATGCCAATTAAACCGGGCACTTGCACCCTACCCTTGCCCGGCATCATAGCCACCATCGTCAATGAAGCGGGCGATGAGGTACATGACCAGCACGGCGGCTTCCTCGTCATCAAGAAACCCTTCCCGTCACAGATTCGCACTATCTGGGGTGATCCAGATCGCTATGTCAAAGGTTATTTCCCTGAAGAAATGCAGGGGGCATATCTCGCCGGTGACTCAGCGCACCGCGATGACGACGGTTACTTCTGGATCATGGGACGTATCGACGATGTGCTAAACGTCTCGGGGCATCGCCTAGGCACAATGGAGATCGAATCAGCATTGGTATCCAATCCTTTAGTGGCAGAAGCCGCCGTAGTTGGCAAACCGCACGACATCAAAGGCGAAGCCGTGGTGGCTTTTGTGGTACTCAAAGGAATACGCCCAGAAGACCCTGCCAAAGCCAAGGAGTTGGCGGAAACGCTACGTAATTGGGTGGGCAAGGAAATTGGTCCAATCGCCAAACCTGACGAAATTCGTTTTGGTGAAAACTTACCCAAAACCCGCTCAGGTAAAATCATGCGTCGCTTGTTGCGTGCCATTGCCAAAGGTGAGGAAATTACACAAGACGTTTCTACGCTAGAAAACCCAGCGATTTTGGAACAACTCAAAAATCCAATCCGCTAGGCTTACTTAGCATCATTAAAAACGAGGCCTGCGTGCCTCGTTTTTTAACGCCTACAGAACGCGTCCAACCTCAATTTTGATTGACCCTAAACCCTAACCTCGGCTACCATCGCGGGAATTTAACGCCTGCGAGGTTTGTCCTGTGCCTTTGATAAAACTGATTTTTTTCACCTTGCTTTGCGGCATCCTTACCCTCGCACACGCGGAAGAACAACTCGCTTTAAGCACCTCATTGACCGCGCCAGAAACTTCAGATGCACCGATGACCTTAGTTTCGGCGCGCAACATCAAGATGGAACTCATTGCTGACAATGTAGAAAACGATTTGTGGCAACGCATTCGTGGTGGTTTTGCCATGCGCGATTTGGATAGTGAGTTAATCGCCAAACATGAACAATGGTATGCCAGTCGCCCTGACTATGTAGCGCGTATGACCGACCGCGCACGACGTTATCTCTATTTTATTGCGGGCGAAGTGGAGCGACGTGGCATGCCCAGTGAAATCGCGCTGCTCCCCATGATTGAAAGTGCCTTTAACCCAGGTGCTTATTCAACTGGCAAGGCTTCGGGTATTTGGCAATTCATTCCCTCAACAGGTAAAAATTTCGGCATGAAACAAGACTGGTGGTATGACGGTCGTCGTGATGTGGTCACCGCCACCAACGGTGCGTTGGACTACTTACAAAAGCTGCATGATATGTTTGGCGATTGGGAGCTTGCCCTAGCGGCTTACAATTGGGGAGAAGGCGCGGTGCAACGCGCGCAGGAACGTAATCGTCGCATTGGGCTGCCGATCAATTACACCAGCTTAAAAATGCCCGATGAAACGCGTAATTACGTCCCAAAGTTACTTGCCATCAAAAATATCATCGCCCAGCCAGCCAGCTATGGACTGGTGTTGCAAAACATCTCTAATCAGCCGTATTTCGCCGCAGTGTCCACTGCCAAACACATCGACGTAAAACTAGCCGCACAATTAGCGGACATCTCGCTGGAAGAGTTCCGGGCTCTCAATCCAGCACATAATCGCCCAGTGATTTTACAAAGCAACAGCGATATGATTTTGTTACCCGTCGATAACGTGGAAACGTTCCGCGCCAATCTGGAAAACTATGACAAGCCTTTGGTGAGTTGGCAAACCTACCAAGCCAAGCAACATGAAAGCTTGGATCACCTCGCTCCACGCTTTGGCCTATCTGTTGAAAAATTAAAATCAGTTAATAGCCTCGTGGGACAAAATAGCGTGAGTACGGGGCAAACCTTATTAGTCCCCATCGGCGAAACAGTCGCAGAACCTGAAGATTTTGCTGTCGCCAATATGCACCTGCGCCCAACCCCTGAACGCAGTGCCTTACGTATTCATCATAAGGTTAAGCGTGGCGATACACTCGCCAGCATTGCACGCAAATATCACGTCACGCCTGCCAAAATCAAAAGTTGGAATGAACGGCTGACGAAGCCCAAAGTCGGTGAATCTATCATCATTGTGCAGAATGTTTCTAACAGCCAAGTGAAAGTTGCCAAACTCAGCCTTGCGCAACGTCGCTTGCTGTTACGCAAGGCTAAGCACCCAGTAGTCGCAGCAGGAAAAGCACCCCATAAAATCACCAAAAAAACATCTCGCAGCGCGCGCCTCGCCTACAACACGAAACATTAACCCGAGCACTTATGGAACTCTCACTCACGGGCAAATTTCAGGCATTTACCACGGGTAAATTTGAAGCACCCCAACTCGCCACGTTGCGCAGCATCTCTTTATTTAGCCAAATTGCCGCCAGTGAATTGCGCACCATACGCGGACTGTTGCACCATCGCAGCTATCTCAAAAATGAGATCATTTTTGATGAAGGCGAAAAAGCGCAAGCCATTTATTTCATCGTCCAAGGCAAGGTATTGATCTGCCGCCAAGGCAGACCCATTGACGGTTTGATTGCGGAATTGGGTGCTGGACAATGTTTTGGGGAAATGGCGTTACTGGATAATTCTCCACGCATGGCACAAGTACGCGCGATTGAGGACTGCCATCTCGATGTGTTATTTCGTGAAGATTTTATGAATTTACTGCAAACCCATTCGCATATCGCCTCCAAAATCACCTTGGAACTCGCACGCTTAATGGGTGAACGCTTGCGCCAAACCGTCAACAGTTACGTGCTGTAACCACCATGCAACAAGCATCATCTGCACACATCGGCCCCGTCACTTGGAGCAGTATTATCGCTAGCACCTGCTTGCTGATTTTCTTGTTTCAAAAAATACTTTGGTTGGTCGTACCTTTTCTACTCGCGTTATTGCTGTACTACTTGCTTGCGCCACTGTGTCGAAAACTGGTGCTATCGGGTCTCAGTAGCGATTTTGCCGCCGCCTTACTAAGTGGGGCATTTTTGCTATTAGTCATTGGGATGTTGCTACTCATCTATCCTGTGGTGATCGCCAATGCAGGCGAATGGCAACACACCTTAATGCGCTATCTAGAAGGTGGCTCGCGCGCCGTCGAAACGCTTATTTATGGTATGCAACAACGTTTTTCCTTCTTGCGTTACAGCGACATCAGCGTGTCGGTACGCGAGAATATGGTCAGTTTTGCCGAGAGCCTTTCCAGCAAGCATCTAAGCGGAGTCATTTTGGCAGTCGTGGCATGGCTACCCTCGCTATTACTTGCCCCCGTGATTGCCTATTTTCTGCTTAAAGATGGCGCACGCTTGCGCAAGTTTATTGGCGAGTCCGTGCCCAATGCCTACTTTGAAAAAACTCTTTATTTGATGTATGCCTTGGATCGTACTGCGCGTCTTTACTTTGTCGGTATGCTCAAACTGGCTGCCATTGATGCGCTATTTCTGATTGTCGGTCTGTGGTTGCTCGGCGTACCTTCCGCCTTAATGTTGGGCTTGGTTGCCGCCGTATTGGGTTGGGTTCCTTACCTCGGCCCGATTATTGGTTGCGCACTCAGCGTGATGGTGACAGCTACCGATTTCCCTGGCGAAATGCCCCTCATTTACAGCATAATCGGCTTGTTTGCTTTGTTGCGTATCCTAGATGACTTTGTCTTTGTCCCTTATGTAATTGGCAAAAACATGAGCATTCATCCCCTACTCACTTTGCTGATGTTTTTTATCGGCGAAGCCATCGCGGGCATCGCAGGGCTCATGCTGGTCATTCCTATTTTGGGCATCGTCATGGTGATTGGTGAAACATTAGAAATTATTTTCCGCGACACGCGCCTCAGAGCGCGCCACGCTTACGCACAAAAACTACACAAACAGGCGGCCAATCGAGACTTAGGGCTACAGCAATAACGAGCGACCTAGCCACACAAAAACTTGCCTGAGGAAAATCAGCGCGTTGTGCTAGAATGCGCGCCCTTTACATTTAGCAAGGCTGCTCTC
>JAVHPV010000081.1:0-3476 GCA_036170775.1 Gallionella sp.
GGGCTCAAAGATGCGTTTTTCCGAGCCAGGGCTGACAATCGCCAGCACATGCACAAGCGGATAAGTTGCCTTGAGTTGTGCCAAAAATTCAAACGGGGGCGTGTCGGTGGTGTGATGATTCAGCAACACGATGGCTGTGCTGGCAGGCAACTTATCCACTTGCACCATTCCAACCTGTTCATATGCGTGCAAAAAACATCCCGCAATGCGGGCGATGCGCTCTAACAACAGGGAACGCGTATAGCCGCTGCTGTCGAAAATCAAGACTCCGATATTTTTATTCAAACCACCCCCTTATAAAACATCGCCATGCGGAATGGGCCGCATTAAGCATCGCCTCCATATACATTCGCGTTGTATCGCCTTGGACGAAGTCGCGCCAATCGCGCCCAATCACCCATTCTGACATCAAGCCTTGCGCGCCGTTACACAGCGCAAAGTCGTCCCACGCTTCGTTCACAGCCACCAGCTTGTTGTGTTTATCCACCACATACTCGATATCTTGGGTGGCGTTGCCTTGCAAGGGTACTTCCTCATCAGGGCAAGTTGGCTCATTGAACACGATTGCGCCCCAAGGTCTTTGCGCAATACAGCGCCTGATCGGCATTCGCCAACGTTTCAGCCAGATGTTGCGCACTAGCATCGACAGAGATGCCTGCACTCAGAGTGAAGCCGACCCAATCTTCCGCAACAGCAATACGCACGGCAGCCGCTTGCAGGCGTAAGCGTTCCGCCACTTCATAAGCCTCATCGCGGCCAGCACTGGGCAACAGCAAGACAAATTCTTCGCCACCAAAGCGTGCACACAAATCATCTTTACGCGACACTTGTTGCAGCAATTTCGCCAATTCACACAACACTTGGTCGCCCACGGTATGGCCAAAACGGTCGTTCACTTTCTTGAAGTAGTCCAAGTCAACGGCAATCACCGCATAGCCCTGAAGGCTAGCGCGTAAGGCTTGCAAAGCCCCTGCCGCGAGAACATCAAACCCACGGCGATTAAGTAAACCTGTCAGCGGGTCACGTTGAGCCGCGTCCAGATTAGCCAATTCGGCCAACTTGGCTTCGGTCACATCACGCTGAATGGCCGCATAGTGAGTCACTTCCTTGCCAGCCTCATGCAACGGAAAAATGGAAATATCCAACCAATAGGGATCGCCCTGCTTGCTGTAATTGAGCAAGGTTTCGCGCACGAACTGCTGCGCTTCCAATGCGGCGCGGATGCGATCTAAGCTGGCACGATCTGTCCCTACGCCCTGCAAAATACGCGGGGTTTTGCCCATTACCTCGGCTGCGGAGTAGCCCGTTAGCCGAGAGAAGGCCTCGTTGCTGTAAACAATGGTTGGGCCATCGGGCAAATCAAGCGGGGGTACTTTGCAGACCAAAACCGAATCGCGTGCTTTATCAACAATCTCGCGGAATGGCTGGCGGTGGTAGCCAGAGATGTCATTAAACGTCACCACCACATGGGCGGGCGTTTGTGCGTTGTCGAGAAAGGCATTGACTGACACCCAGGTCGGCACGGGGTGGTCAAAATCGCGGATGCCCACCACCATCTCGGTAATGCCATGGCCGCTGCGCAAGACCTGATTGACTGGATACTCCGTAATATCCAGCGTACGTCCAGTCTCATCCAGCAAATACCACTGCGGATCGAATGCCTGCTTGCCTATCGCCTGTGACCAGTTAATCCCGAGTAGTTGCAGCGCACGCGGATTGGCATACACGATAGACGTATCCAGTGCATGAACCACCACGCCTGCGGGCAAGTGTTCCAGCAGTAACGGAAAATCAAGCGAGGCTGCGGGATCAGTCATGTGCTTGCGTGCGCAAAGGACGCACCGATGCCCACCACCAAATTATCGTCGCTGGCGGAGGCAGTATTTTCTGTGTCGGCTTGATTTACTGCTGCGGTGTTCGTCGCTGGTATGGTACGCGGTGATTTGCGAGCATTTGCCGCGTTCACTAGTGATGTGGTTTTTTTACTGGCCATGTTGCTGCGCTCCTAATTCAATAACCATATTGGTTAACGAGCGCAGAAAAGGGGTAGTCATCCAGCAAAAACAGCAATGCGGTGCAACAGCATTAGAGGGTTCTGTTCAATGATGTTTCGCGCCGTTAACGAAGAAACATATTTTTCTTGAGGGCGGATAGTACACCGATAAATTTTTTTCGGGTATAACGCGGGCATCCTATAACTTAACTCAGCCGTCTATTCATTTCATGTCCGCTTACTTGCCCGTCGTCTACATCGTCAATCGCGACAATCTGATTATTGCGGTGAATGACGCTTGGGATAGGTTTGCTGTGGAAAACCAAGGCGAGGCCATTCTCAAGTCTGCGGTGTTGGGGCATTCGGTGTTGGACTTTGTGAGCGGCAAAGCCACCCAGAGTTATTGGCAAAGGTTGCTAGCGCGGGCGCGTCAGCGCACTACCCCGTTGCAGGTCGATTACCGCTGCGATGCGCCCTTGCTGAAACGCTGGATGTGTATGGAGTTAAGCTTGCTCGACAACGGCGACCTGCGCATCAGCCACACGCAACTGCAATCCCAGCCCAGAAAAAATGCCGTGTGCTTTGTGCGCGCGGCGCAGCGCGGCAAGCACAGCTATATTCGGTGCAGTTTATGCAACCGAGTGAAAAACAAAGAGCAATGGGTAGAGCCTGAAGAGGTGGGTGCTGCCCCCCCCTTACAAGTGACTTATGGCTTGTGTGAAAGCTGTGTACAGTTCGATGGATTACGCACGGAATCTGGCGAGCATCATCAGGATTGAACGGAATTTATAGGGTAATAACGTATAGATTCAACGTCTGTTCATTTTAGAAAAGTTCCGTTCATTCTGTATCCCTTCAACTGCCCTAGCAATAACTCCGCACCTACGTTAATCTCATAGCCAACCCTCGGGCAGCGAGGACAAAACCAAAAGCATTTTAATTAAGGGAACACTGATTTATTCGTCATCTCCGCGCAGGCGGAGATCCAGTACTTTGATATAACTAGATTCCCGCTTTCGCGGGATAACCAGCGACTTGCCAGCTTGCTGGCTTAGTCGAATAGCTAGTCGTTTCATCAATGACAAAACCGCATAAATCAGCGTTTCCTAAACCCGCTGGATTCCCGCCTTCGCGGGAATGACGAAAGTAAAAGGAGCATCATCATGGCAAAAGACATCAAGAACAAAATCGGCACCACCCTCGCAGGTGCGCCCGTCACCCTGTTCGGAAAATTCCCAGAGGTCGGGCAAACCGCACCCGCGTTCACGCTGGTGGACAAGGATCTGAAGGGTGTCGCGCTGAAGGATTTTGCGGGCAAGCGCAAGGTGCTGAACATCGTGCCGAGCCTGGACACCGCGATATGCGCGACCTCGACGCGCAAATTCAACGAGGCGGCAGGCAAACTCAACAACACCGTGGTACTGGTGATCTCCGCCGATCTGCCATTCGCCATGAACCGTTTCTGCGTGGCGGAAGGTTTGGA
>JAVHPV010000082.1:0-16965 GCA_036170775.1 Gallionella sp.
TTGAGCTATTCATGCGGCAATTATCGCATTACCCACTCTATTTCACATAGAGCCCCAATTCTTTTTTATCACCTCACGGTAGAAGTCCGCCTAGCAGCCTGTCGGACTTGAAGAATCGAAGCGAAACGGGTCAAGCAGGCAAGCCGCTTAGCGGCTGCTCGCAAAATTCGGCTGGGCGAGGGCAGATTTTGTCGGTTTTGCAGGTCAATAGTCGCGTTCTATTGAGCAAAAAAGCGGCGGAATATGCACCGACTAGGCGGATTTATAGCCGATTCCCTTTAAGTCCGACAGGCTGCTAGTGCGCCAAAAAAGTTGGACGGGGCATTACGACGACGGGAGTTGCGTCCCACTGCAACGCAGTTATAGCACAGCATAATTCGTGCGATTTAGACCGTAGTGAGATCAGCCTTACCCCCTCCAGACCAATCAGACAGAACAGCATTAAAGTGCTCAACTGCTGTTTCTCAGTTGAATCCAGAAAGAGCTAAGGCTGTGAACTTATCGCAGTCAAAATACCCTGCAAAATTGCAGTCGGAGTGGGTGGGCAGCCTGCCACCACCACATCCACAGGAATGACATTCGATACACGTCCACAGGTGGCGTAGCTTTCACCTTGCTCAGGGACGAAGATGCCACCGTTGCAAGCGCAATCACCGATCGCCACCACCAATTTTGGATCGGGCGTAGCATCGTAAGTGCGTTTGAGTGCCACGGCCATATGGCGCGACACGGGGCCGGTCACTAACAGCATATCGGCATGCCGAGGACTGGCAACAAACTTAATGCCTAAACCTTCGATGTTGTAATACGCATTGTTGACCGCATGAATTTCTTGCTCACAGCCATTGCATGACCCAGCATCTACCATGCGAATCGCCAGTGCCCCGCCAAACACATCGAGTATTTCTTGTTGCAAACGTTGTGTGGTGAGCCGCATGGCTTCATCGGCGTGTGGGTAGGCTTCGGTCTTGATGCCCGTCTTAATGATTTGTTTGAGTATTTGATACATCAGATATCTACTCCTGAATAACTCAAATTAAACGATTTATTGATAAGCGGAAAATCAGGCACGATATTGCCCATGATGGCATGTTCCAACACGGGCCAGTTTTGCCATGAGGGGTCGTGCGGATGTACGCGGGTGAGTTGCCCTTGTGCATCGGTATGAATGGCCACCATCACTTCGCCACGCCATCCTTCCACCATGCCTATACCAAAACTATTGGCGGGTAAGGTTGCGAGCGGATAACACGGTTCTTCATCGCCAATCAGGTTGACCAGTATCTCGCGCTGCAAACGCAGTGACTCGAACAATTCATCAAAGCGCACAATCACGCGCGCCGCCACATCGCCATTGCGATAGGTAGCCATGCGCACGTCCAGTTTGTCATAAGGTACTGAAGGAAACTGCACGCGGGTATCCCAGCTTTGCGAACTGGCGCGTCCTGCCAGTCCACACAAACCAAGGTAAGCCGCTAATTTAGGCGCAACCCGCCCTGCCCCGATAAAGCGATCTTGTACGCCCGCGTGTTCTTCGTAAATACTGCGCAAACCTTGTACTTGCTGCTCCAACAAGGCGCACTCTTCGGCAATCACACGTTTACCCTCCGCCGATAAATGCACGCTAACGCCACCCGGAATAATGCTGTCCATCAGATAGCGATGCCCGAACAATGCAGCGTTATTGCGTAACAGCTGTTCTTTGAGTATCCAGAATTGGGCAAAGCCAAAAGCCAACGCCACATCGTTACCCAAATAGCCCAAGTCGCCCAGATGGTTTGCCACGCGTTCGCGCTCTAACAGCAGCGCACGTAGCCAGAGCGCGCGATCGGGAGGCGTAACTGCCGCCATGTTCTCAGCCGCCATGGCATATGCCCACGCATAAGCGACGGTACTATCGCCGCTGACACGTCCTGCGAGTTTCGCACCTTGTTGCAACGTCATCTGCTCAAAACGTTTTTCGATGCCTTTATGGGTATAACCAAAATGTTGTTCCAGACGCAGCACTTTTTCGCCCACAATGGAAAAACGGAAATGCCCTGGTTCGATGATGCCCGCGTGGACGGGTCCCACGGGAATTTCGTGTACCCCTTGCCCTGCCACTTGTACAAAAGGGTAGCTCTCTGGCTCATCTGTGCGGCTTTGCAGCAGATCAAAATCTTTGCGCAGCGGGAAACTATCGGCACGCCACGCACCATGCCGCAACCATTTACGACGAGGTTGTTCCTGATATGGATAAATACCCAACAGATCATAGGTAGCACGCTGCATACGTTCAGCTGCGGGGAATAGCTCACTCAGGTCGGTGTAAACAGGTTGCTGCTCTGCTAAGGGTACGTGCAAACACACCAAGCCTGTTTCATTGACCAACAAGATATGCAAAGCAAAAGCATAGTCATGGGGTGCACGGCGCACTGGGTTATCCACCGCACTCTCGGGAGCAAGGGAGACACGCTCATCACTCCCCCACAACGCCACCAAACGTCCGCCGCCATCACGCACATTTTTACAAATCGGGTAAATATCACCCACTGCAATCGTGCCTTGCCAAGCGGGAATTGCGCCAACCAGTTGCTCAAGCTGTAATGAGGGATATTTGATGGGCATAGTGGTTAACCTAACAAAGCAGCGGCTTGACGATACCAGTCCGCCAGATATGGCGGCATGTACAAGCCCAGAATCAACGCCAGCAATAAGTGCGCAAACACAGGAATCAGGGCAGGCGGATGCGGCAGGGCGGTTGCGGTGGTTTCACCGAAGACTATGGGCTGTATCTTGCCAAAGATCGCCGCGAAAGCAATGCCTAACGCGGTTAATAAAATGGGCGTACTCCACGGATATTCGTGCATCGCAGTAGTAATGATGAGAAATTCACTGGCGAACACGCCAAACGGCGGCATACCCAAAATAGCAAATGTGCCCAGTGCCAACCCCCAGCCTACCGTCGGACTGACTTGCAGCAAGCCACGAATATTCTCCATTTGTTGCGTGCCCGTCTTTTGCACTGCATGCCCAACCGCAAAGAAAATGGCCGACTTAACCAACGAGTGCATGGTCATGTGCAACATTCCCGCAAAAGTTGCCACCGCACCGCCCATGCCGAACGCAAAAGTAATCAACCCCATGTGTTCGATGGAAGAGTAGGCGAACATGCGCTTGATGTCTTTTTGCCGCGACAAAAACAACGCCGCGACGACCACCGATAACAAGCCAAAACCCATCATCAGATTGCCCGCGAAATGTGTGCCGAGTGATCCATCCACCAACACTTTGCTGCGCATCACGGCACACAGTGCCACGTTCAATAACAGCCCAGAAAGCACGGCTGACACAGGCGTAGGACCCTCTGCATGCGCATCGGGTAACCAACTGTGTAGCGGCACTAAACCGATTTTCGTGCCATAACCCACCAACAAGAATACAAATGCCAATTTCAATACTGTGGGTTCCAGCTCACCTTTAACTTGATTCAAGTGCGTCCACAACAGTGCCGTACCGCCCTCGCCGAGCACGCGTTCGGCGGCAAAATACAGCAAGATTGTGCCAAACAAAGCCAACGCAATGCCCACCCCGCACAAGATGAAATACTTCCACGCAGCTTCCAAGCTGGCGGGGGTGCGATACAAACTCACTAGCAATACCGTGGTCAACGTAGCAGCTTCCATCGCCACCCAGATAATCCCCATATTGTTGGTGGTGAGTGCCACCAACATCGTAAAAGTGAACAACTGATACATGCTGTAGTACAGGTGCAGCATAGCAACCGAGAGCTTGCCGTGATGCTGTTCAATGCGCATGTAAGGACGCGAGAACAACGAGGTTGTGAAAGCCACAAAGGCGGTGAGCGCGACCAAAAACACATTGAATTGGTCAATGAAGAATTGCTCGTGGAAGACCACTTGCGGACCTGCATCAACCACGCGCATGGTTAACACCACCGCCGCGACAAAAGTGCAGAAACTGGCGAATGAGTTAAGTTCCGCCGCCCACGTGCGCGAACCAAACAAAGCCAACAGGATGCCACCGAGCAGCGGTGTCGCTAGCAATGCCAATAGTTGCAGGTCAATCATCTTTCAATTTTTCCATGTGGGTAATATCCAGACTGTCGAAGGTTTCGCGGATCTGGAAGAAGAAGATACCGAAAATGAAAGTGGCCACCAGCACGTCCAGCGCAATACCCAGCTCCACCACTAACGGCATCCCTTGCGTGGCACTGGTAGCGGCAAAGAATAAGCCATTTTCCAGTGATAAAAAGGCCACCACCTGCGAGATTGCTTTACGCCGCGTCAACATCATCAGCAAAGACAACAACACGCTGGCTAAGGCGATGCCAATCAAACCGCGTGTAATACCCTCGGATAACTGTGAAATCGGTGCGGCGAGATTGAAGGCAAAAATCACCAAAGCAATCCCGACTAACATCGTGGTGGGAATATTGATCAGTGTTTCCACATCCCATTGCACATTGAGTTTGCGAATTAACCGATGCAACAACAAAGGCAGCACGATCACTTTCAGCAACAGGGTCAGCCCTGCCGAGTAATACAGGTGGTGTTGATGGGTGGTATAGGCCACCACAAAGGTGCTGACGGCGAGTAATGCGCCTTGCCAAGCAAACAGATTGATAAGCGATAGAATGCGCCGCTGCGCCAGCATGGCGAATACGATCAACAATAGCATCGACGCAAGTAAGTTGACGAATTGTAAAGTCAGTGGGATTTGCGTCATCGCGTCATGCCCCCAACAGGAAGTGAATCAACAGCCCCAACACAGCCAGCAGGAAAGCCGTCCCCAAAAATTCGGGGGCACGGAAGATGCGCATTTTGGCGGTGACGATTTCCAGCACTGCCAGTGCCGTGCCTGCCAGCAGCAGCTTCACCACCAGCAGCAAGATTGCTAACGGTAGCCCTGCCCAGTTCCCCACTTCAATGATGCCGTAGGGGAAAAATAAGGCAATGCCAATGGAAATGTAAGCAAACAACTTCAAGCTGCTCGCCCATTCGATTAACGCCAAGTGGCGTGCGGAATATTCCAAGATCATCGCTTCGTGAATCATGGTCAGTTCCAGATGGGTGCTGGGATTGTCCACAGGAATACGCGCGTTCTCTGCCAATAACACAATAGCGAAAGCCAATGAGGCAAAGGCCAAGCTGGGATACAACACAAACTGGTGATGCGCCAAGGCATCAACGATGCGCGGTAATTGCGTAGAGTGGCTAATCATGGAGGCGGTAAACAACACCATCAACAACGCAGGCTCAGCCAAGAACGACACCAGCATTTCGCGGCGAGCCCCCAACGTGCCAAACGAAGTGCCAATATCCATCGCTGCCAAAGCAATGAAGATGCGTGCTAAGGCAAACACCCCGACTAAGGCAATCACATCTGCCGCCCGCGAGAAAGGCAAATCAACCGCCAAAATAGGAATGATGGCCGCCGCCAGCCACATGCAACCAAACACGATATAAGGGGTAATACGGAATAGCCACGAAGCGTTATGTGCCAACACCGCATCTTTGTTGAACAATTTGTGCAACACGCGATACGGTTGTAACACGCCCGCGCCGCTGCGGTTCTGCAACCACGCTTGGCACTGATTCACCCAGCCCAATAGCAAAGGGGCAGCCAGCACCACCAGCAGCAATTGGGTGAGTTGGAACAACACAGCAAAGAGATTGACGGAATTTTCCATTACACAAAAATGAGCAATACGATGAGCGTAACAAAGGTATAGGTTAAATACAGATGGATGCGCCCATGCTGCAATAACGATGCCCACCCTGAAAGCATTTGCGTCAACTGTTTGATGGGCATGTATAGCAAAAACCACAGACGATCTTCCGTGCGCCCCTGATATTTTGGATGCACATCAAACGGGCTGGGCAACTCACTCTC
Organism: Gallionella sp.; assembly: GCA_036170775.1. Lineage (GTDB taxonomy): Bacteria > Pseudomonadota > Gammaproteobacteria > Burkholderiales > Gallionellaceae > Gallionella. The sequence continues at coordinate 5,896 of JAVHPV010000082.1, forward strand.
AATTTTAAAGAACGGCTCGAAGATGCGACGAATGGGCTGCCCAAAACCTTCGGCGGTATCTTGCATCCGCGCATTCTGTGCGGGATAACCGCAATCCCAAGCCGAGCCACGACGCAAGCGACCATGATAAAGACGACGCACTAGCAAGGTCGTGAGCAACATCACCGTTGCCACCGCCAACAAGAAATAAACGGGGCTATAACTCGCACGATCCGTATCCACGGGGGTCAGAAACAGCCAATCCCCACCAGAATTACCCAATTGTGTACCCAGTAACATCTGTGACACATGATCAATTTGCCCCAAGATAAACACTGGGGCTAAACCCAACCCGACACAGGCAAATGCCAGCCACAGCATCCCCGCACGTTCCATCGTGCCTGCATCGTGCGCATGTTCCAAAGCAGATTCACGGCGTTGCCCAAGAAAGATCACCCCGTAAAACTTCACCATCACATAGGCAGCTAAAGCTGCCGCTAGAGCAATCACTGCGGCAGCCACAGGCACTAACATATTGATGTAGCTATTCGGCAACCCGGGCGACAACAAAAAGGCTTGCAGCAACAACCATTCCGAGACAAAGCCGTTCAAAGGGGGCATCCCCGCAATCGCTAACACCCCCACCAGCATCAGCACCGATGTCCAAGGCATCGCATGAATTAACCCACCCAGTCGCCCCATATTGCGCTCGCCCGTGGCATGCAGAATCGAACCTGTGCCAACAAACAACAAGCTCTTAAAGCACGCATGATTGAGGCTGTGATACAGCGTTGCAGCCAATGCCAATGCCGCCAACGCATCATTGTGATAGGCGTGAAAAATTAGGGTCAAACCGATCCCCACCAACAGCAAGCCGATATTTTCGATCGAGGAATACGCCAACAGTCGCTTCATATCGCCCTGCACGGCGGCAAACATTACCCCGAACACCGCCGTCGCTAACCCCAAGGTCAACGCCAGTGCCCCCCACCACCACAACTGTGTGGGCAGCAGGTCAAAGGTCACGCGCAAAATGCCGTAGATCGCCGTTTTAAGCATCACGCCACTCATCAATGCCGACACAGGCGAAGGAGCTGCGGGATGCGCTTCGGGTAACCACACGTGCATCGGCAACACACCAGCTTTCGCACCAAAACCGAATAACGCCAATAAGAATGCAACCGAAGCCCAGAACGGAGTCATCTGCGCGGTGCGCATGGTGTCAAAGGTATACGCGCTAACGCCATGTCCGCCCTGCATCACACCAAAGCTGAGCAAGATAGCAATTGCACCCACGTGAGCAATCAATAGATACAAAAATCCTGCTTTGCGAATATCAGGAATGGCATGATCGGTAGTGACTAGGAAATAGGACGATAACGCCATCACTTCCCACGCCACCATAAACATATAGGCATCGTCTGCGAGCATCACCAGCACCATACCCGCGAGGAATAAGTGGTATTCAAAACACAGCAAACCGAGTGTTTTGCCGTCCATATGACGGAAATAACCACTGCTATAAATAGATACGCCACAGGAAGCGATGCCAAGTAATATGAGAAAAAAACCAGACAACGCATCAAGGCGCAAATGGAATGGCAGATCAGGTAAACCGAGCGGCAGTACCGCGACATTAGCCACATCGCCTAGCACCCATAAACCACTCGCGGCGACCGCTAGGGAAGCGATTGCGCCCACAGGAAAGATAATCGTCGTAATGTAGCGCGGCGCATTCTGCAATACCAGCCCCACCAGGCCCAGCAACATCCACAGCAACACCACACCGCATGCCACATCAATCGGCAGAAACATCATCCCTTCCATCTTGCTTACTTGAACACCTCGTGAATTTTGTCAACACTCCGAAACCACCAAGCAAACCGAATGGGGCATTTGTTGAAGGGCGCGATTCTACTCCCCCAGTGATACACCTTCAATGCCAATATAAAATCAGTTCAACCTAGCAGCCTGCGTGGATTTTGCAAGTTGGGCAAAACGTAACGAGGCAAAATGCGCGCCCCATTGCCAGCCCCCCAAAGTATTCCTAACGGAGTTGCACCACCGCCCAGCCATGTTGTGTGGCATGGGCGAGCAAGGTGACATCAGGGTTGGTTGCGACAGGCGTTTTGACGATATTGAGTAGCGGCAAGTCGTTCAGGGAATCACTGTAGAACGTTGAATTGTCGAAGCTAGAAAGTGTTCGGCCGCGCTCTGCCAGCCACTGTTCGAGCCGTGTTATTTTGCCCTCCCGAAAAGACGGAACGCCCAGCACTCGCCCAGTGAATTCGCCGTCGATCTGTTCTGGTTCGGTCGCAATCAGGTGCTCAATAGCAAATTCTTGCGCAATTGGCTGGGTCACAAAGCTATTGGTCGCGGTGATGATGACGCATACATCGCCCACGCTTTGATGGTGTTTCACCAGCGCGCGCGACTGTGTTGTGATCATCGGCAGTATGCTTTCACGCATGAATTGTTGATGCCATTCATCGAGTGTTTTACGGGCGTGACGGGACAGTGGTTTCAGTTGAAAATCTAAGAATTCGTAAATGTTTAACGTGCCCGCTTTGTATTGGTCGTAAAACGCTTGGTTTTTCACTTCAAATAATTCTCGATCGAGAATACCCAAACGAATCAGAAACTGCGACCACTCGAAATCGCTATCGCCATTGAGCAAGGTATTGTCTAAATCGAATAAGGTTAGGTTCACTTCCACTCCAATTCTGTTTGCATGATTTGTTTGAGTAGTGGCACAGAGGGCGCGCGATGTAAACGTAACGAGTGTTCATCTAACTCATCTAAGACCGCCATCAAGCTGGGCAGATCACGCCGCCCATGACGTAGCAGATATTGCGTTACTTCGGCGGGCAAACTGTAACCTTTGCTTAAGGCATGTTGCATGAGGGCTTGGGCTTTTTCTTCGTCCGTTAGTCCATGCACTTGGTAAACCAAGCCCCACCCCAAACGAGTACGTAAGTCATCACGCAGCATAAGATTTGCGGGCGACTGCGTACCACTCACCAACAACATGCCCCCGCTCTCACGCATCTGATTATATAGATCGAACAAAGCGATTTGCGCAGTGTCATCCAAGACTTCCGCATCATCCACCGCCACCACAGCGGCAGGTTGAGGCACTGCCCCAGCATGATAAATGGCATCCACATGAGCCGCAGCCACGCAGGCTTTGAGCAGGTGCGACTTACCACTACCCACTTCGCCCCATAGATAAAAACAACGTTCACTACCCGCACCTGTTAAAGCATGACGCAATGCGGAACACAGTTCCAAATTACGTCCAACCACAAAGTTGTCCAGCGTGGGTTCGCGCTGCGGAGAGATGTCGAGCAATAATTGGGTCATGGTTTTTGATACAGGCTACTCGTGAGATACCACGCGCCACCGTGGCGCAACCCTACTAGCAATATCGCGGAAAGCGGCAAAGCCAACAAGATGCCGAAGAAGCCAAATAGTTGACCAAAGGCCATTAAGGCAAAGATGACCGCCAATGGGTGCAAACCAATACGTTCGCCCACCAGCATCGGGGTGACTAACATGCCTTCCAGCAACTGCCCCGCGCCGAACACGACCCATACCCACAACACGTTACTTAATTCACTAAATTGCATGACTGCCGCCAGCGTTGCCAAGGTCAAACCTATCACCATGCCAAGATAGGGCACGAACACCAGCATGCCTGCGGCGATGCCAATGGGCAGCGCGAACTCTAAGCCCACCAGCCATAAAACCAGGCTGTAATAAGCACTCATCAATAACATGACCAAAATTTGGCCGCGCAAAAATTCCGCCAAGATGCCATCAACCTCAGTCACAATTTCATTCACTTGGCTATGCCAATGCCGTGGCACTAAGCGGTCAAGACGTGCGAGCAAACTATTCCAGTCGCGCAACAAATAGAACATTGCGACGGGAATCAGCAATAAATTGACTAACACGCCGATAATTGCACTACTACTGTTGGTCAACCAAGGCAGGACTTTTTCCGCCAAGCCGCCTGCACTTTGCCAATGCGCCATCAGTAATTTTTTCAACGCAGCCGCATCCCATTCCAAATTCGCACCAAACCATTGTTGTAGTAGAGGAAGAAGGTGAGCTCGGCCACGATCTATCATTTCTGGCAAACGCGCGATGAATAACGAGATCTCTTTTTCCAACAAGGGCAACATGATGAGCAACATGCCAAACGCCAATAGCAATAAGCCCAACATCACGCACACCACCGCCCAAGTGCGTGTCACCTTCACAGCGCACAAACGCTGCACCAAAGGATTGCAGATATAGGCAAGAATGCCCGCAGCAACAAAGGGAGTGAGAATGGGGGCAAGTAAATAAAGAAGCACCCCAAAGGCAACAATGATGAGCAACCATTGCATTGCAGCAAAGCGAGAAAAAGTCATTTCGGGTAAAATCCGCGACACAAAACGTGCCGCACTTTACCTTTTAGAAAGCGAGAACTCAACTTGAGCCAAACAAATTCCCTCTCCTACCGCGACGCAGGCGTTGACATTGATGCCGGTGACCAACTGGTCGAGAACATTAAACCTTATGCCAAGCGCACCATGCGCCCCGAAGTCCTCAGTGGCATCGGTGGTTTTGGTGGCTTAGTTGAGATTTCCAAGAAGTATCAAGAGCCTGTTTTAGTGTCAGGTACAGATGGCGTGGGAACAAAACTCAAGCTCGCGTTTGAACTAAATCGCCATGATACGGTAGGCATTGATTTGGTCGCCATGAGTGTCAACGATATTTTGGTGCAAGGTGCTGAACCGCTATTCTTCCTCGACTATTTCGCCTGCGGCAAACTGGATGTACCCGCCGCCACCGAAGTCATCAAAGGCATTGCTTACGGTTGCGAACAATCGGGCTGCGCCTTAATTGGCGGGGAAACGGCGGAAATGCCGGGCATGTATCCTGTCGGCGAATACGATCTCGCAGGCTTTGCGGTGGGCGTGGTGGAGAAAGCCAAGATCATCACGGGCGCGAACATTCAGACGGGGGATGTGGTGTTAGGACTTGCTTCCAACGGCGCACACTCCAACGGCTACTCCTTAGTGCGTAAAATTATTGAACGCTCCCATCCCGATTTGAATGCGCCGTTCGATGGCGCGCGCTCACTAGCGGATTGCATCATGGCTCCGACGCGCTTGTACGTGAAACCACTACTAAGCCTGATGCAACATTTCACGGTCAAAGGCATGGCACACATCACCGGCGGTGGCATCACCGAAAACGTCCCGCGCGTGCTGCCCAGCAACGTGGTGGCGGACATCGACAGCAGCACTTGGCAAATGCAGAAACTATTCCACTGGCTACGCGAAGGCGGCAACGTCTCAGCCCAAGAAATGTTCCGCACTTTCAATTGCGGCATCGGCATGGTGGTGGTCATGGCGGCGGCAGATGCAGAGGCTGCCATTGCCCATCTACAAGCGACAGGGGAAACCGTGGCGCGCATCGGTGTGATTCGTGCGCGCGTCGGCGACGAACACCAAACGCAAGTCAAATAAATCACGCTCACGTGAAAAAAATCGTCATTCTGATTTCTGGTCGCGGCAGCAACATGGAGGCTTTGCTCGACGCGCAGTTGCCTTGCCGTATCGCAGCCGTCATCAGTAATCGTGCCGATGCTACGGGGCTAGCTACGGCGCAAGCACACGGCATTCCCACTGCGGTGGTAAGCCATCGGGATTTCCCTGAGCGCGAGCAATTCGATGTGGCATTGGCTAAAGTAATTGATACTTTCCATCCCGACGTAGTAGTGCTGGCGGGGTTTATGCGCATTCTCACGGCAGTCTTTGTGCAACGCTATTACGGTAAGCTCATCAACATCCATCCGTCATTGTTACCGTCTTACACAGGCTTACACACCCACGCTCGTGCGTTGGAAGATGGCGTAAAAGTGCATGGTTGCACGGTGCATTTCGTCACGCCGGACCTAGATCATGGCCCGATCATCATTCAAGCTGCCGTGCCTGTTCTGCGTGATGACACCGAAGCAACCTTATCTGCTCGCGTATTACACGAAGAACATCGCGTTTACCCACAAGCCGTGCGCTGGCTATGCTCAGGACAAATTGAACTAAGTGCCACAGGCAACGTCTTGATGCACCACCGCAAACAGTCGCCGTATGCCTTAATTTCACCTGGCTTGGAGTAAGCCCGCATGATGCGTTTTCTGTTCTCACTGATGTTTTATATGCTCTGCGCACAGTCACTCAGCGCAGCCACTCTGCCCGATACCATACACGCCGACTATGACGTGTATAAAAGCGGCATGAAGGTGGGCAAGATTGTCGAGTCCTACAGCCGCATCAGAGATCGCTATACACTCACCAGCACCACCACTCCCGTAGGCTTATTAGCGGTATTTCGTCCAGAAAAGATTTTTATCCGTAGCAGCGGCCTAATCAACCAACAAGGTTTACGCCCATTGCAATTCAGTCATCAACGCGAACGTGATGGCAACAAAGAAAGCCGTGCTGAATTTAATTGGGATGAAAAACAACTGACTTTAATCCAACATCAACAACGAACAACGGTTGATCTCGCTGAGGGCACACAAGACCGTTTAAGTGCCATGTACCAATTTATGTTTTTGAATTTTAAAAAGACCCAAGAAGTTAACTTTGCCATGACCAACGGCAGCAAATTAGATGACTATCATTACGCCGTCACGCGGAATCAAAAACTCAGCACCCCTGCTGGAGAATTCACTACTTTGTATCTGGATAGCCAAGCCAAAGCGGGGGAAAGTCGCACGGAAATCTGGCTGGCGAATGAACGCAACAATCTGCCTTGCAAAATGATCGTGACCGATGCCAAGGGCGAGCAACTTACCCAGATATTGAGCAAAATCGAACTTCGTCCGTGATCGCTTTCCCGCACACCCGCCCTGCCCGCATCGCGTTGGCGATTGCTGTATCGCTGTTGATACACGCGCTTCTGCTATTCACGCCGCTGCTGCAACTACCGCCTAGCGAAGTGCCATTGCCGCCCTTAATGGCTAAGCTGGAACCCTTACCCAAAATAGCCGTTCCTAACAAGCCTGCGCCCAAAAAACCTAAACCTGTTGTCAAACCCCAGCCTAGCCCTAGCTCGGTGCTCGATAAAACTGAGCCTGCGGAATCTGATGTGTCTGCTGACGGGAATTCTGGAGTAGACATCTCAGCAGCAGATAATCTGCCTCCTGAGCCGCCCATAGAGGAAACACCCGCACCGCCTGCGCAAGCGGCTCACCCGCTCCCCAAACACGCGCAACTCACGTTCATCGCTTACAAAGGCCTTGATTTCGCTGTGGGCGAGGCGCGCCATCGTTTGGAAATCAATGATACGCATGACTACACCCTCAAAATCAGCATGAACACCACGGGGCTGGCAAGCGTATTCAAAACCTTCGAACTCAGCCAAGCAAGCACGGGGACACTCACTCCGCAAGGTCTGCAACCCACCCGCTACAGCGAAACAAAAAATGCGGGCAAAGGTAAAGATATATTGGAAGCCAATTTTGATTGGGGTTCTAAGGTGTTGTCTTTCTCCAATGGCAACACCGCGACACTCCACGATCAAACCCAAGATATAGTGAGTTTTATGTACCAACTTTCACAATTGCCCTTAGAACAAGGCACGCTGCCGATGCAAATCAGCAATGGCAAAAAATTGGAACGCTATGAACTAGTAGTTGGCGAGGAAGAAACCCTGCAAACCCGTTTAGGGAGGGTGCGTGCATTACCTCTGCGCAAAGTTCATGCTGCGGGTGAAGAAGGTTTAGAGATTTGGCTAGGCTTGGAATACCGCTTGCTGCCCGTACAAATTCGCCAGATTGACCGTAACGGTCAAATCGCTGGGCAAATGGTCATTTCGGAGATACGCGTCAGTGATGAGTGAGGTAGGGCAGACAAAATCTCCATCAGCCCTATTCATCACGCAAACAGTCCTACTTCAGCTCAAGCACGTCCTGCATGTCATACAACCCCGCTGGATGCGCGGTTAGGTAACGTGCCGCACGCAATGCGCCCAGTGCAAAAGTGGCACGGCTGCTGGCTTTGTGGGTAATTTCAATGCGCTCGCCAATGCCCGCATACAGCACGGTGTGATCGCCAACGATGTCGCCCCCGCGTACCGTAGCAAAGCCAATGGTGGAAGGATCTCGTTCCCCTGTCACTCCTTCACGGCCATACACCGCACATTGCGCGAGATCGCGTCCTAAAGTGCGCGCCACCACTTCGCCTAAACCCAGCGCAGTACCCGATGGAGCATCCACTTTATGACGATGGTGGGCTTCGATAATTTCGATGTCGTAACCGTGGCTCAACACGCGAGATGCGGTTTCCAACAGTTTGAACACCAGGTTTACGCCCACGCTCATATTGGGCGCAAAGACGATGCCGATGTCTTGTGCCGCCGCACCCAATTGCGCTTTTTGCTGCGCATCTAAGCCCGTCGTGCCGATCACCATACTCACACCCAGTTTGCGACACACGGTCAAGTGGCTCATGGTGCCTTCAGGACGGGTAAAGTCAATCAAAGCATCCGCACCTGTCAGCGCGGCTTCTAAATCAGAAGTGATTTTCACACCCGATGCCACCACGTTCCCCAATAACGGACTCCCCGCATGTTCCAACGCGCCGTGTAATACCAAATCGTCAGATTGCGCGATGCACTCCAACAAGGTTTTGCCCATGCGCCCACCGCAACCCGCGATGACAACCTTAATTTTACTCATAGCCATTTTCCTAAATTTTTAATAGGGTGTGAACGACGCTACCCACGCCTCTAATTTATTTTTTCGTCACTTGTTCAGTCACAATCAGCCAAGCATCACCCACCTTTTCCCAGCGCAAGGTCTTACGCGTTACATCATGGTAAGAATCGGAACGGTAAGCCTGCTTAAAGCTCGCTGTAGCATGGCTATCATCCAACACTTTTACTTGCACATCACTTAATTGCAGCGCGATAGTTTGCGCTTTGCCGATGCGTTCTTTACGCTGTGCTTCCCATTGTTCACGACTCAAGCCAGTCGGTTTGAAAGTTGCCCCATAACTCGCCAGATATTGCGTCACATCACGCGCAACCCATGCGTCAGACCAGTGTTTAAGTGCGGCTTGCACGCCCTCTTCAGCCGCGCCCGAGAGAGGCGATGCGGTCACAGATTGAAGCGAGTTTTTGTTGGGTTTTCCCGCCAACTCTGCACTGATTAACCAGTTTTCTCCCTGTTTAACCAAGCTTAAGGTTTTCTCTACTTGATCGTGATAAGCATCTGAGCTGTAGTCTTGGGTAAAGCTCACCGTAGCATGACTCGCATCTACCACGTTCAAACTGCGGTTAGACATTTTTACGTTAATCACGTTAGGGTGAGTAATGCGTGCTATGCGTTGTTTTTGCCAAGCAACATGCGTCATACCTTTAGGTTTGAAGTCAGCCACATAGGCGGCCAGATAGGCTTGGGTATCTTTACTGCTCCAAGCCTGAGCCCAAGCTTGAACACTCGCCAGAATTTCGGCGGATGGGTCAGCTTGAGGAGCTACAACCACTACGACAGGTTCAGCAGCAGGTGGCTCAATGACAGGAGCAACAGGTGTAACTGGCTCAACAGGAACTGGCGCAATAACCACAGGCGCAGCTGGGGGCGTGACCACCGGCGCAGGCGCACTGACCACGGGTGTCGCCGCAATCACACGGGGTGGCTCTACCACTGTTCCATCATCAATGCTGACCAGATGCTCGCCCGAAAAAAGCAGCTTGTAGTGTTGCTTTTCAACTACTTTACCGCGCTGTTCCAAACTGTATACATAGTCCCAACGATCCGCATGAAACGGGTCGCTCACCATCGGCGTGCCCAACACATAGCGCACTTGCGATTTACTCATGCCTAATTTGAGTTTGTCACGCATCTCGGTGGTGATGTAGTTGCCTTGCCGAATGTCCATTTTGTAGGGGGACAATAAAGGCGTGTTGGTATAGCTGCATGAAGCCAGCAACACAGAAACAAAAATCAGTTTGGTACGCATTGTTGTATTTCCTTAATTTATAACCGCAGCATAATAACTCAAGCAACCACGCCCAACATCTCCGCCGCATGTTTACGGGTGGTGTTGGTAATCGTCACGCCGCCCAACATACGGGCGATTTCTTCAATGCGTTGCTCGCCATTCAGCACTGCAATATGGCTCAAGGTCACGCCATTTTCTACCGCTTTGCTGACTTGCCATTGCTGATCGGCACTAGCAGCCACTTGGGGCAAATGGGTGACGCATAACACTTGGTAGGATAGACCCAATCGTTTGAGCAATTGCCCAACAATTTCAGCCACACCACCGCCAATGCCGCTATCCACCTCATCAAAAATCAGGGTGGGCACGCTGGCGACTTGGCTGCTCGCCACTTGAATAGCTAAACTGATACGCGATAGCTCGCCCCCAGAAGCCACTTTAGCGAGGCTGCGCGCAGGCGTGCCAGGATTCGCCGCCACTTGAAACTCAACCATTTCCAAACCATCCGCGCTGCCTTGGGCAACGGGCAGTAATGCCACTACAAAAGCCCCGCCTTGCATCGCCAAAGTTTGCATCGTGGCTGTAATTTGTTGGCTCAATTGAGTAGCTGCTTGGGCACGCACTACGCTCAATTGCTGCGCGTGTTGCATATAGCTTGCCCAAGCTGAGTTTTCTTGTTGCTGCAACTCCGCCAGATCGGCATCGCCACCGATTTCTTGCAAACGAGCAAGGCAACGTTGCAGTGCATCGTCTAACTGCTCAGGTGCAACACGATACTTGCGCGCAGCATCCATGACGTTTTGGATACGCTGTTCGAGGTCGCGCAAACCTTGCGGGTCATTGTCCACACGCTGTTGGTAATGGCGCAAGGCATACACGGCTTCTTGCAAGTCTGCTTGCGCGCTTTCCAGCATACGCAGTGGCTCAGTGAGGCTGCTATCGTACACAATGCCTTCACGCAAACGGACGGCCACTGCATTAAGTTGTGTCAGACAAGCCGTGTCGGCTTCGCTCAGCAGCTCCACTCCGAAGGCTGCGGTATCAAGCAAACTCGCCGCATGTGCTAGTCGCGTATGTTCGGCTTGTT
>JAVHPV010000083.1:0-3453 GCA_036170775.1 Gallionella sp.
CCAATACGCCTTCATGCCCCGCACTATCACGGTGACGCATCCGCCCCGCCAGCATGTACGTAATAGTTTCAAAGCCGCGATGCGGATGATCGGGAAAGCCTGCGATATAGTCATCAGGATTATCGCTACCGAACGCATCCAACAGCAAAAACGGATCGAGACGCTGCTGTAGCTTACCGGTTAACACCCGCGTGAGTTTCACGCCTGCGCCATCCGAAGTGGGTACACCTTCGACGATACGTTCAATGCTACGGGTAAGCAGTGGCGGTTGTAGGGCGGCATTCATGACGTTGTCCCAAATGAATTCGATGTGTGCATCTTATTCATCGCAGCAAAATAGATAAAGCCGCAAATACGGGATAGACTATCCCAATAATGGAACAAAAAAACATTTCTGCGGATGATCTCATCTTGTTCGCCACCATCATCGAACAGCACAGTCTGGTGCGTGCGGCTGAACATCTTGGCATTCCCAAAGCCACGGTATCGCGCCGTTTAACCAACCTAGAAACCAGCCTTGGGCAACGTCTGTTATTGCGTACCACGCGCCGCCTCACGCTCACCGATTTCGGACAAGCCTTTCTCGACCACAGTCGGCGCATTGCTGAAGAATTTGCTTCGGCGCAAGACTTCGTTCATAGCCAAGATGCACAACCGCGTGGACGCTTGCGCGTCTCTATGCCTGGCGACTATGCCAGACAGCATTTCGCTCGTGCGATTGCCACCTTCATTGATGCTTTTCCTGAAATACAACTCGACATCGACTTGGGGGCGCGGCGCGTTGATCTCATCGGTGAACGATACGATCTCGCCATTCGCATGGGGGACTTGGATGACGACAGCAACCTCGTAGCACGCAAAATAGACGAGCAACGTTTTGGCTTGTATGCCAGCCCGATCTATCTCGCGTTGCACCCTGCCCCGAGCCATCCTAATGAACTCTCTCATCATGCCGCAGTACGTTTACTCACTAGCCAAGGCACTGCGGTGGCATGGTGCTTGACGCAAGGCAAAGAATGTTGGGAAGAAGTGCCGCCAGGCAGGCTCACCCTCAATTCGCCCGACATGATTCAACAACTGCTGCTCAATGGTGCGGGAATAGGCGCACTCCCTGAGCGTTTTGTGGTGGAAGATATACGCCTAAAACGACTGGTGCGCGTGCTACCCAACTGGGAGCTTCCTACCGTCTCCGCTTGGGCGGTGATGCCGATGCGCCGCTATCTGCCCACCAAGACGCGCGCCTTCTTGGAACATCTGCAACGCCATATGGAAAAAGGCTCGATAAGCACGACTTGATTCGGTCAGTAGTGGGTTTTCGAGCCATACACCGAAGAGAAATTAGCCCCCTAAAGCAACGCTGATGAATATCAAACACAGGCAATCAAACGGGTTTCAACAAGGCCTCGAACTGTTCAATCGGCATAGGCTTGCCAAACAAATATCCCTGATAGGCGAGGCAGCCCATATGCTGAAGCAGCGATTGCTGCGCTTCGGTTTCCACCCCTTCCGCAATGACATTGAGATGAAAGTTTTTCGCCATATCAATAATGGCTTGCACCATCACTTGGTCATTTTGATCGAAGGTCATGTCGCGCACAAAACTCTGGTCGATTTTAAGTTGATCCAAGGGCAATTGTTTCAAATAGGACAGCGATGAATAACCCGTACCAAAATCATCCATCGACAACCTCACCCCCAGTGCCTTAAGCGCATACATCTTATTGATGACATCGGTCACATCACTGAGCAACACACTCTCGGTCAATTCCAGTTTCAAGCGTGAGGCATCCAAATGATAGCTATGCACAATATCCGTCAGCGTTGATACAAAATCCGTTTGGTTGAACTGCTTGGCACTGACGTTCACGGCCAACGTTAAATGGCGTGTTTGCTCATGCTTTAACCAATCCCTTAACTGTTGACAAGCGGAGCGCAAAACCCATCCCCCAATATCTAGGATAAGTGTGCTTTCTTCGGCCAAGGGGATGAACTGTGCCGGAGGAACTATGCCCCGCAGAGGATGCATCCAGCGCACCAAGGCTTCTGCGCCGATGGCGCGCCGCTCACCATCGACCTGAATTTGGTAATACAATCGGAATTGCTGCGTGGCGCAAGCTATGCGTAATTCGTTTTGCAGTTCATCACGCACTTCCAGTGCCACCTGCATATCGCAATCGTAAGTACAAATGAAGTTACGCCCACTTCGTTTTGCCTCATGCATGGCCACCTCGGCATGTTTAACCAAGTTAGTCGGAATATCTTGCACGCCGTTGAACATCTCAATACCGATGCTTGGGGTAAGGCTGTGCAAATGCTGCTTAAGAGAATAAGGCTGGCTTAACGCCTGCTGTAATTTTTCTGCCACTAAACGCGCCTGTTTATTGGCTTCGCTGAGCGAGGCATCCAGTGTTTTGAGTACCACCACAAATTCATCCGCCCCGAGTCTAGCCACCGTATCCGCAACTCTTGCAGTCTCTGTCAGCCGCCGCGCAACTTCAATCAGGAGTTCATCGCCTACGTCATACCCTTGTATTTCATTGATACGCTTGAAATGATCCAAGTCGATAAAAAGTACCGCGCCTGATTTATTTATTCGCGCACACACTGCACTTGCCATCTGCAAACGATCCATCAACAGATGACGATTAGGCAAATGCGTTAGGTCATCGTGATAGGCCAGCGCATAAATTTTTTCTTGGGAGGCTTGTTGTTCTGCGACCACCATCTGTTCGCGTCGGTAGGACAACCCCAAGCCCAACGCCCCAATCAACCAAATCAACCCGTGAGAAAGCGCAAGCTCATGAATACGAGCGCGCTGCACATCCGTAAAGGGACGCATTTTTACATAAGCACCAATCCCACCCCGCACATCACCGACCTTATAGCCTTGAGCCTCGTGACATTTAAGACAACCCTTCTCAACAAAAAACGGCTTCATCAGGCGCAGATAACTCTCGCTACCAATGTTGGCAAGCTCCATCACCTCCTTGTTACCCAGCTCAAAACTTTTCAGAGCTTTGATTTCCCACTCATCGGGTTTGTTGTTGGGATTTAATAACTTCAAGCTAGTCAGGTGACTCAGGTCCATTTTGCCGACATTGAAATCTTCTTGTACTTCCCGAATAACAAAAGCGGGATTCATCAATGTCAGTTTCATTCCTGTGGTGGTAACAACATCACGGTCGGGAACTTTTAAGTACGGGTTAGGCGGGGTACGTGCGGAGATCGGGACATAAACCCCGCCATGGGAAGCCACCCAATTGCGAAAGCGAATATCTTTGACCAGATTCGCCCGTGCAACTGCGGAGGCATTACTCAGGGTGTTTTTTTCCAGCTCTTGGAGATTCCATAACAGCGAGCCACCAATTAAAAACAGCCATCCCAGCAGAAGGGCAAGATATTTACGTAGCATGGCTGTGGGCTGTGGGCTGTGGGCTGTGGGCTGTGGGCTGT
>JAVHPV010000084.1:0-1747 GCA_036170775.1 Gallionella sp.
CCCTGAGGAAACTCACCCTCTTCATGCTAGAATGCGCGCCCTTTTGATTTGATTTTTTGGAGATTGTAATGTTTATTAGTAATGCATACGCCGAAGCAGCTGGCGCGACTCAAGGTGGCGGCATCATGGACTTCTTGCCATTGATCGCCTTGGTGGCGGTGTTTTATTTTTTAGTGTTGCGTCCTCAAGCCAAGCGCGCAAAAGAACACAAGTCCATGATGGAAGCCCTGCAACGGGGAGACGAGGTGGTGACGGTGGGCGGACAAGTGGGGACGGTCAGCAGAATGTATGAGGAATATGTCGCGGTACAGATCGCGGAGAACGTTGATGTTTTAGTGCAAAAAAGTGCCATCCAAGTTGTGTTGCCTAAAGGTACGTTGAAGTCCATCAAGTAAGCACTCTGGGGCGGGAGGCTGGTTAGCTCATACAGTGCGTTCCGTTCCCATTCGTTTTATCAAGAGGTTGTCATGAACCAATACCCGTTGTGGAAATATCTGCTCATACTGGCCGTCATTATTGCTGGTGCTATCTATACCTTACCTAACCTCTATGGCGAATCGCCTGCAGTGCAGGTGTCGCCGTTGCGCAGTACCCTCAAAGCGGATGAGGCATTGTTAGGACGGGTGGATAGCGCGCTGAAAACGGCGGGCTTGGTGACCCAGATGGTGGCCTTGGATGGTAATAGCGTGAAGGCGCGTTTCAACGATACCGATAGCCAGCTCAAGGCTAAAGACGTGCTCATCAAACAATTGGGTGAAGACTATGTGGTCGCGCTTAATCTGTTATCCCGTTCACCCGCTTGGTTGACGAAGCTGAATGCCTTGCCGATGTATTTGGGGCTGGATTTGCGTGGTGGTGTGCATTTCTTGTTGCAAGTGGATATGAAAGCGGCATTAGATAAGGCTGCTGAGGCGGGTACAGGCGACGTGCGCAGTGCCTTGCGTGAGTTGAACATCGCCTACTCAGGTGTGAGCCGTGACGGCAATACCTTGTTGGTTAAATTCCGCGATGCAGAATCGCGCAACAAGGGCGAAGTCGAGCTCAAGCAACGCTTCAATGATTACCAGTTGACCGCCAAAGATGAGGGGAGCGAATTTGTGTTGCGTGCTGCCCTGAAACCTCAAGCAGAACGTCGCATTCAAGACTCTGCCGTGCAGCAAAACTTGTTGACACTGCGCAATCGCGTCAATGAGTTGGGCGTGGCTGAACCCGTCATCCAACAACAAGGCGTGGATCGCGTGGTGGTGCAATTACCAGGCGTGCAAGATACCGCGCGTGCCAAAGACATTTTAGGACGCACGGCGACGCTGGAAGTGCGCATGGTGGATGATGAACATCCAGCCGTGGAAGGCGGGGTTGCGCCGTTCGGCACGGAAATATTCAAAGATCGATCAGGCACTCCTATCGTGGTGAAGAAGCAAGTGATTCTAACGGGTGAACGCATCAACGATGCCCAGCCGGGCTTTGATAATCGCAGCAATGAAGCGGCGGTACACATCAATCTGGATGGTGTGGGCGCACGTAAATTCAAAGAAGCGACCCGCGAAAATGTTGGCAAGCGTATGGCTATTATCTTGTTTGAAAAAGGTAAAGGCGAAATTGTGACTGCGCCTGTGATCCGCGAAGAGATAGGCGGCGGGCGCGTGCAGATTAGTGGGCAGATGGATACGGTAGAGGCGCAAGACACCGCGTTGCTGTTGCGCGCGGGCGCATTGGCGGCACCGATGGAAATCATCGAAGAGCGTAC
>JAVHPV010000084.1:1847-3419 GCA_036170775.1 Gallionella sp.
ATGTTTAGCGCAGTGTTGGTGTCGCGTGCACTGGTCAATGTGATTTATGGTCGCCGCGCACGCTTGGCTAAAGTGTCGATAGGTTAAGGAGTAGGTCATGGAATTTTTTAAGATTAAACGCGACATCCCGTTTATGAGTTACGGGCACTACACCACCAGCATTTCGCTGGTGACGTTTCTGCTGGCAATATTTTTCTTGTTCAGCAAAGGACTTAACTTTGGCGTGGACTTCACGGGCGGCACGGTCATTGAAGTGCATTACGGACAACCCGCCGACATCAATAAAGTGCGCGAAACCTTGGCAACGGCAGGTTTGCCAGATGCCATGGTGCAAAATTTTGGTTCTAGCCATGATGTGTTGGTGCAAGTGCCGCTTAAGCAAAATGTGGCGGGGGCAAAATTAAGTGATCAGGTGATGGCCGCCTTGAGTAAGCAAGATGCCAGCGTGGAAAAGCGTCGTGTTGAATTCGTCGGCCCGCAAGTTGGTAAAGACTTGATTGAGAACGGTGCGATGGCGTTGCTGCTGGTGTCGCTCGGCATTGTCGGTTATTTATGGATACGCTTTGAATGGAAGTTTGGTCTGTCGGCGATTATTGCGAACTTGCATGACGTGGTGATTATTCTGGGTTTCTTTGCTTTCTTTCAATGGGAATTTTCCTTGTCAGTATTGGCCGCAGTGTTGGCGGTGTTGGGCTATTCGGTGAACGAATCGGTGGTGGTGTTTGATCGTATCCGTGAAAACTTCCGCACCATGCGCAAAGCTGAAACCGCTGAAATCATCGACAACGCCATTACGCGCACCATGTCTCGCACCATTATCACGCATGGCTCTACGCAAATGATGGTGGGCGCGATGCTATTATTGGGTGGCGAAACCTTACATTACTTTGCCATGGCACTGACTATTGGCATTTTGTTTAGTATCTATTCCTCGGTGTTGGTGGCGAGTCCATTGTTGATGATTTTCGGCGTGTCTCGTGAAGATTTCATCAAACCCGAAAAGACTGAGGCGGAAGAGGTTCTTCCTTAAGCCATGGAGTTACTGACCACCCTCATTGACATCGTTCTTCATCTTGATGCACACCTGCTGCAACTCACCCAAGACTACGGCGTATGGGTATACGCAATTCTGTTTATGATCATCTTTGCCGAAACCGGCCTCGTGGTTGCGCCATTTTTGCCTGGCGATTCGCTATTGTTCGTGGCGGGCGCGTTGTGTGGCTTAGGCGCATTGCAACTCGAATGGTTGTTGCCGCTGTTAATGCTGGCGGCGTTCAGTGGTGACAATACCAACTATTGGGTGGGGCGTATTCTGGGCTTACGTCTGTTTGAGCGTTTCAACGGTCGTCTCGTCAAGCGCGAACACCTCGATAAAACGCACGCCTTTTATGAGAAACATGGTGGCAAGACCATCATCTTCGCGCGCTTCCTGCCCATCATTCGTACCTTCGCTCCCTTTGTGGCGGGGATAGGATTGATGCGTTATCGTTTGTTTGTGATATTCAGTGCGCTGGGGAGTATGGCTTGGATTGCGAGTTTGACGTTGGCGGGTTACCTGTTTGGCAACATTCC
>JAVHPV010000085.1:0-3382 GCA_036170775.1 Gallionella sp.
ACACGCACCCGCACTTTATCACCCACTTTTTCGGTGTAAGCCTTGAAGCCCCAGCCCTTCAATCTGGCTAATTCTTGCTTGGCCGTTTCGGCATTGGCAAATGCACCGATTTGCGCGACATAGCCTGCCTCACTTTCAAGCGTTTTTACTTTGCCCTCCAAAATGGCTTGGGGGTCTGGGCGGCTGGGTGGCTTGACTTCGGGAGCTTTAATTTCAGCTTTTTTATTCGTGCTGCCAGGTATGTCAAGGGCTGGGGTGGATGCACTCTGCACTTTACCTGTAACCTGATTTTTAGACGTTGAATTAGTTTGGGTGGTGATCGCTTTTTGCGCTGGGCTGCTCGCTACGGTGGAGACCGCTACGGGCGCACTCGCCACTTCCACTGTCGAAGCTGCCAACACCTCAGAGGCCGCAAGTGGCAAAGTTTCAGGGATTTCGGAGACAGGCACACCAGGAACAAACTCGCCCACTTTGTCGGGCGCGGGGATGCGTAAATCAAGGTCTTTACCTGTCGGTTTCGGTTCGTTGTCCAACACCATTGGCAGAATTACCACCACCGCCAAGGTCAACGCCACCGCGCCGACCAAACGACGGCGCGCCTTGCGTCTCAGATTCAACTCTTCATCAGTTTGCGGTTTGGCCATTTTTTAGGTGTATCTCAAAATTTTGGGAGGAACGAGCAACCGATTAGGATTTGTCGCCGTGGTGCGGATATGGACAAAACAGACACCGCCGCTACACAACTTGCAACCCTTGAACTTCCATCACTTCGGCCACGGTATGGAACGATCCGAAGGCGGCGATTCTATCATTTTCGCCTGCCAGGTTATAGGCATGATGCACGGCTTGCGCGATATGTTCGAAGCGTTGTATGTCCCCGCGCACCGCGCATTGTTGCAGCACTTGCACTAATTCATCTGCCGTCGCTCCGCGCGCTGCCGCGATGCCCGCCACCAGCCAAACGTCAATATGCGCATCGAGTGCCGCCACCACGCCCGCCCTATCTTTGTCCTTGAGCATGGCAAACACGGCAAAAGTTTTAGCGGGCGGCAAGTTGGCAAGATTTTGTGCGAGTGAACGCGCCGCATGCGGGTTGTGCGCCACGTCGAGTATCAGTTGCGGCTTGCCTGGCACACACTGAAAGCGTCCCGCCAACTGCACTTCTGTTAAACCGCGTCGTATCGCTGCCATGCTGACGGGCAATTTTTCTTTGAGCGCGTCCAACACCGCCAACACCGCGCTAGCATTGTGCAACTGGAACGCACCGCGCAAAGCAGGATGTGGCAAAGCACTGCGCGTGCCCAACTTGCTGCGATAGTCCCATTGCCCTTGATGTGCCGTAAAAGCAAATTCGCTACCGATGCACCACAAGTCTGCGCCAATGTTTTGCGCATGGTCACGCAAGGAATCTGGCACGCTTGCATCGGCACAAATCGCCACCCTATTCTGGCGAAAAATGCCCGCTTTCTCGAAGGCAATCTTCTCGCGCGTGTCGCCTAAATAATCCACATGGTCAATGTCGATGCTGGTGACGACGGCAACATCGGCGGCAAAGGCATTCACCGCATCCAAACGTCCACCCAAGCCCACCTCAAGAATGGCGACATCTACTTGGTGCGCCATAAAACACTGCATCGCGGCGAGTGTGCCAAATTCAAAATAAGTAAGTGGGATAGCTCGGTCGAGCTGCGCCCCGACATCCTCGCCTGGAGATAAATCGCGACCTACGCGCGCGCGTTCAATTTCCGCAAACGATGCGCACAATTCGGCATCACTCACAGGCTGTTTCGCCACTCGCACGCGCTCGTTGTAGTGCAGCAGATGCGGCGAGGTGTAGCAACCGACGCGATAGCCCGCCGCAAAAAAAATGCTTTCCAGCATCGCGCATACCGAGCCTTTACCGTTTGTGCCGCCCACCACAATGACGGGAAAATCAGGCGCGAGATTTAAGCGTTGTTTGACTTGCGCGACGCGCTCCAGCCCCAGCGCGATGGTTTTAGGATGCAGGGATTCAAGATGAATGAGCCAGTCGGCTAGATTTGTGGGCATATTGATGGGTAGGGTGCAATAACCAACGGACATTGCACTAGAGGTTTCATGTGGCGCAATAATGATTGTGTTCTACAGCTCTAAATTTGCGTACAAAATAAAATATGGGCAACTTTTTTACAACTGCACACCAAATTTGCGCAGCACAGGAAGTAAAGTCAAATAACAAAGCACTGTCGCCACGATTGAAATGCACAGACTGAGCCAGAAATTCATCCCTAACTTGATGAGCCAAGGCAGCAATAAAAACAACAGCAGCGAGGGCAACACCAACCAAAAAATTTGACTGGAAAGATCAGCGATGCGCGCAACGGCAACCCCTTCAAATTTCATCCAGACAAATGCCAATAAAGACGTGAGCGGCAGCGCGGCAAGTAAGGCGGCAAACCCGCTACTCCGCTTGGCGATTTCCGCGATTGCCACAATGAGCAGCGCGGAAATAATCACCTTAAGCGCGTAATAAAGCATGCTAATTAAGCCGCCGTAGTCTCAGTAACAGCACTCTGTTTGGTGAGCATGGTAATCAGCGTCGCCAATTGTTTTTTCATTTCACGTCGGTCGATAATCATGTCCACCGCGCCATGATCGAGCAAAAATTCAGCCCGCTGAAAACCTTCTGGTAACGTTTCGCGCACGGTTTGCTGAATCACCCGTGCACCGGCAAAGCCTATCAATGCGCCGGGTTCGGCGATCACCACGTCGCCCATGAAGGCGAAGCTGGCAGACACACCGCCCATGGTTGGGTCGGTCAATACCGAGATGAACGGCAGTTTTTCTTCGGAAAGTTGCGTGAGTGCCGCACAGGTTTTTGCCATTTGCATCAAGGACAATAAGCCTTCTTGCATCCGCGCGCCGCCGCTGGCAGCAAAGCAAATAAAGGGACATTTTTGCTCAATTGCATCACGTACCCCACGCACAAAACGCTCGCCCACCACCGACCCCATCGAGCCGCCCATAAAGCTAAACTCGAACACCGCAACCACTACAGGCACGTTATAAATCGCGCCTTGCATCACCACTAAGGCATCTTCTTCGCCTGTGCTTTTACGTGAAGCAACGAGGCGATCGGAATACTTTTTCTGGTCTTTGAATTTCAGCGTATCTATCGGCAATACTTCCGCACCAATCTCAAAACGCGCTTCGCTGTCTAGCAATAAATCTAAGCGCGTACGTGCGGTAATGCGGTGATGGTGATTGCACTTGGGGCAAACACTGTGGTTTTTTTCTAAATCCGAGTGATACAGCACCGCTTGGCAAGCAGGGCACTTGCTCCACAAGCCTTCAGGCACATTTTTTTTGGTATCGCCTTCGCGGCGTTTAATTTTGGGTGGTA
>JAVHPV010000086.1:0-3378 GCA_036170775.1 Gallionella sp.
TTCTTGGGATCGACGATGGTGCTGTTGATGTTGGTGAACAGCTTGAATTCGCGCGAGCAACGGATGTCGTAGCCGTAGCTCGATGTGCCGTAGGACACTATCTTCTGCCCGTTCACTTCCTTCACTTGGTTTGGCTCGAACGGCTCGATCATGCCGTGCTGTTCGCACATGCGGCGTATCCACTTGTCTGACTTGATGCTCATAAAATTAAGGAGAGATTCAAAGAGTCAAGAAAAAAGTAGCAACGGCGATTTTGTCGTTGCTTTTTTCATGCTCTCAATCCCCCTCTTGTCTCCTAATTCGTTAAAAAACGCGTCATTTTTTCGCTGGATGTGATTTTACCTGAATAGTTGTAAAAATCGTGCTGTCTGGCGTGGAGGGGCAGGACTTGTGGCTCATTATTGGCGAGAGCAAGCGCGGATTATTCCGTTGTTGTGTCGCACGATAATCCAATCAGAGCTTAACAAGCGGCAAATGAGGTTGACCAAAAAGCCGCTAACCTTTATCTTACGCGGTTCATTATTAGCTTAATTTAGGGTGTTTGTGATGGAATTGACCGGCGCGGAAATCGCTATCCGTTGTTTGCAAGAAGAGGGGGTCGAATACATATTCGGCTATCCGGGCGGCGCGGTGTTGCACATTTATGATGCTTTATTCCAGCAGGAAAAAGTTAAACATATTCTCGTTCGTCACGAACAAGCCGCTATTCATGCAGCTGACGGTTACGCGCGTTCTTCGGAAAAAGTGGGGGTGGCTCTGGTGACCTCGGGTCCTGGGCTGACCAATGCGGTGACTGGGATAGCCACTGCTTACATGGACTCGATCCCCTTGGTGGTGATCAGTGGGCAGGTGCCGACCTATGCTATCGGGGAAGATGCTTTTCAAGAGGTCGATGCCGTCGGGATTACGCGCCCTTGCGTGAAACATAATTTCTTGGTTAAAGATGTTAAAGACATCGCCGCCACCATCAAAAAAGCTTTTTATTTGGCTAAGACGGGTCGTCCAGGCCCTGTGTTGGTGGATATTCCTAAAGATGTCTCTAATCACAAGACCGCATTTGAATACCCTAGCACAGTCAATATCCGTTCTTATCATCCTGTGGGCAAGGGTGATAGTGGGCAAATTAAACGTGCCGCACAATTGCTCTTGGATGCCAAGCGTCCGATGGTGTATGCAGGCGGTGGCGTGGTGTTGTCTGGTGCGTCCAGCCAATTGACCGAATTGGTGCGACTACTGGGCTTCCCTTGTACTCATACTTTGATGGGGTTGGGTGGCTACCCCGCCACTGACCAACAATTTGTGGGTATGTTGGGGATGCATGGGACTTACGAAGCGAATATGGCGATGCAAAATTGCGACGTGTTGGTGGCGATTGGCGCACGCTTTGATGATCGCGTGATTGGTAACGTAGAGCATTTTGCCCAAGTGCCGCGCAAGATTATTCACATTGATATTGACCCTTCTTCAATCGCCAAGCGCGTAAAAGTTGATGTGCCTATCGTCGGTGAGTTGAAGTTGGTGTTGGATGAGCTGCTCGGTGTGTTGCGTAACAGCAAACAAAAGCCCGAAGCTGTCGCCGTGGCTGCTTGGTGGAAGCAAATCAATGAATGGCGTGTTAAGGGCGGCGGCCTGCGTTACCGTAACTCGGACGAGATTATCAAACCGCAGTTTGTGATTGAAAAATTATACGAGGTGACGGGTGGCGAGGCTTTTGTCGCTTCAGATGTTGGGCAGCACCAAATGTGGGCGGCACAGTATTACAAATTTGATAAGCCACGTCGTTGGATTAACTCTGGCGGCTTAGGGACGATGGGCTTCGGTTTGCCTGCGGCAATGGGGGTGCAGCTCATCAATCCTGATGCGACTGTCGCGTGCGTGACGGGTGAGGGCAGTATTCAGATGAACATTCAGGAGTTGTCTACTTGTAAACAATTTCATTTGCCAATCAAAGTGTTGTCCTTGAATAATCGTTACCTCGGTATGGTGCGGCAGTGGCAACAATTCTTCCACGGCAATCGTTATTCGCAGTCGTATATGGATGCGCTGCCAGACTTTGTGAAGTTGGCAGAAGCTTATGGACATATCGGTATTCGTGTAGATAAACCGAGAGATGTTGAGCCTGCGTTGAAAGAGGCTTTTTCACGTAAAAATGATTTGGTATTTATGGACTTCCAGACTGACCCAACTGAAAATGTGTTCCCCATGGTGCCTGGGGGTAAAGGTTTGTCTGAAGTGATTTTGGCGGAGGATCTGTAATGCGACACATTATTTCTCTGCTGATGGAAAATGAAGCGGGTGCGTTGTCGCGCGTTGCGGGTTTGTTTTCGGCGCGTGGCTATAACATTGAATCGTTAACCGTCGCGCCCACTGAAGACCCCACTTTGTCACGCATGACCATTGTTACGCATGGTTCAGATGCCGTGATTGAACAGATCAATAAACAGCTTAACAAGTTGGTCGATGTGGCGGCGGTGATGGATTTGAGCGAAGGCCAGCATATCGAACGTGAGTTGATGTTGCTGAAAGTCAATGCGCAAGGCGAGGCGCGCGAAGAGCTGAAGCGCATGACCGACATTTTCCGTGGCCGTATTTTGGATGTCTCTAGTCACACCTACACCATAGAATTGACGGGTTCGCGCGTAAAGCTAGATAGTTTTATCGAGGCCATTGGAGCGGATCTGATTTTGGAAACGGTGCGCACTGGTGCATCGGGGATTGGGCGTGGCGACAGAATTTTGAAGCTGTAATTTTTTAATTTTTAACGAGAGAGAGCAACATGAAAGTTTATTACGATAAAGACGCGGATATATCCCTAATCAAAGGCAAACAAGTGACGATCGTCGGTTACGGTTCACAAGGTCATGCGCACGCACAAAATTTGCGCGATTCTGGCGTGAATGTCACGGTGGGCTTGCGCAAGACGGGTGCGTCTTGGAAAAAAGCTGAAGCGGCTGGCTTGAAGGTGGCGGAAGTCGCCGAAGCTGTTAAAAATGCCGATGTGGTAATGATTCTGTTGCCCGATGAAAACATTCCCGATGTTTACAAAAACGACGTTGCGCCGAATATGAAAGCAGGGGCAGCACTAGCTTTCGCACATGGCTTTAACGTGCATTATAACCAAGTCGTGCCTCGCACTGATCTTGACGTGATTATGATTGCACCTAAAGGGCCTGGTCATACCGTGCGTTCCGAATACCTCAAGGGGGGCGGCGTACCGAGCTTGATCGCGGTGTATCAAGACATCAGTGGCAAAGCCAAAGACATCGCGTTGTCCTATGCCGCAGCCAATGGTGGCACTAAGGGCGGCGTGATCGAAACTAATTTCCGCGAAGAAACTGAAACTGACTTGTTCGGCGAACAAGCCGTGTTGTGCGGTGG
>JAVHPV010000087.1:0-3363 GCA_036170775.1 Gallionella sp.
AGGTTGCGGGGATGGATATTGCACACGCTGTGCCTGAAAGTGTCTTGTTGAATGCGGCAAAGTTGTTGAGCCAAGAGAAAATACGCGATAAGGTTTCGACAGATGAATTGCCGCTCTCGCCAGAAAATACCAGTGCGATCAGTCTCGATAACAGCATACGTAAAGCGCGCATACTCATCGTGGATGACGAGGAGCGCATTTTGAATGCGCTCAGATCTATGTTTCGCCAGCGTTACCATGTGTTTTGCACGACCGATGGCAACAAAGCACTGGCATTTATGGCCAAATATCAGATGCACGTCATCATCAGTGACCAGCGTATGCCCGAGATGTTAGGGGTTGAGTTGTTGCGTCGCTCCCGTGAAATTTGTCCGCATAGCGTACGTATTTTGCTGACGGGGTATTCCGATCTGGCTGCCATCGTCGGCTCAATTAACGATGGTGAGATTTACCGTTTTATTAGCAAACCTTGGGATAACCGGGCTCTGCAAACCATTGTTGCTGAAGCGGTAACCATTGGTTTAGAGTTGGCAAACACCCAAAATTCCGCCATTGTCTTGCCTGCCCGTATGCGCGCAGGGGTGCTGGTGGTTGACCCTGATGAAGAGGTGTTTAGAGTGGTGCGTGAGCTTACCAATAGTTTATGTCCCGTGCTGTATGCCGCGACGCAAGAAGAGGCATTACAAGTGATGCATCAACAGGAAATCGCAGTGGTGCTGGCGGATGTCGCTACAGGTGGCGAAACCATCCGCACACTGTTAAAACTGTTGAAACAAGAGAACCCAGAAATACTCTCGATCGCACTGACCAAAACCGCTGACGCAGAGTCAGTGATCGACCTTATCAATCAAGCACAAGTATTTCGCATCATGTCTAAACCGCTTGATTTAAGCCAACTCAAAACGCATTTGCATGCCGCGTTGCAACGTTATCTGGCGTTCAAAAAGACTCCGCAATTGGTGCTCAATCAGCGTGTTGAAACAGTTGAGACAGTGCGTGAGTCTGGCATAGGGCAGCGTATTTTAGCCAGCCTAAAATTATTTCAGGCGCGTTGGTTAAAGGCCGATTAGTCCGAAAATTGCACCGCTTCATTTTGTTCCGCGAACAATTCACTCAACCGACTAAACAGCTCACTGCCGTCACGATGGCTGAACCATTGTTCATTTTGGTATTGATAGTGGAATCCCCCTGATTTTGCCGCCAGCCAAATTTCTTGATTGACATCGTGACGGTTGATGATGATCTTCTGTCCATTGTCAAATTCAATTTCCAGAACATTGCCGCTACGATTGCTTTCCACATCGCCACCGTGTTGATCTATGGTGGTTTCTATACGCGCTAATGCGGCATCTGCGTATTGGTTAAATTCTTTTTCAGTCATGGTTGTTCCTTGGAAACATTTATAATCGCGCCCATCAATCTATCGAGGTCGCCGTCATGCGTTTACGCATTCTATTTGCCATTATCGTGGCTTTATCTTTGCTACTGCAAGGCTGTGGCCATAAAGCCCCCTTGTTTATGCCAACTCCCGCTGCTGTGGGCAATTTTTTATCTCAACCCGCTTGATGACTATGAACGAAATCTTCCATTATCAACACGATCATTTTTATGCGGAGCAAGTGCCGCTTGCCAATATCGCTGCGCAATATGGCACACCCTGTTACGTTTATTCACGCGCCGCATTGACGGATGGATTTCGTCAATTCAGTCAAGCCCTACAAGGCCATGAACACCTGATTTGCTATGCCGTTAAAGCGAATTCAAATTTGGCAATTCTTAATATATTTGCGCGTTTGGGTGCGGGTTTTGACATTGTCTCAGGCGGAGAGCTGCAACGGGTATTAGCTGCGGGGGGGGATGCCCACAGGGTGGTGTTTTCTGGTGTGGGGAAAACATCTGCTGAAATGCGTATGGCATTAGAAGCGGGCATCCTGTGTTTTAACGTTGAGTCGGCGGCGGAATTGGAACGGCTCAATGAAGTTGCCGCGAGCCTAGATAAAATCGCGCCGATTAGCTTGCGCGTGAATCCTGATGTGGATGCAAAAACTCACCCCTATATTTCCACTGGGCTCAAACAAAATAAATTTGGTGTCGCGTATACCGAAGCCGTGGCGTTGTACCGTCATGCGCAAAGCCTCAAGCATCTACGCATCACGGGGATGGATTGTCATATAGGCTCACAGTTAACTGACACCAGCCCTTTTATTGCTGCCATTGAAAAAATTTTAGTGTTAGTGGATGAACTCGCTAGTGAGGGAATCCGTTTGGAACACCTCGATTTAGGGGGCGGCTTAGGTATTTGCTATGACGATGAAAATCCTCCGACAATTGCCGATTACATTGCCGCATTATTAGGCGCATTGGCGGGACGCACAGAAAAACTGATTGTCGAACCAGGCCGCGTGTTAGTGGGCAATGCGGGCGTGCTGTTGACGCGCGTGGAGTATGTGAAGCCAAGTGAAGAAAAAAACTTTGCCATCGTTGATGCGGCGATGAATGATTTGATGCGGCCTGCGTTATACGATGCCTATCACAATATTGTTCCTGTGGCGCGGAATACGAATGATCTACAGAGCTATGAGATTGTTGGGCCGATTTGCGAAACTGGCGATTTTATTGGACATGCGCGTGAGCTCTCTATTGCACCACAAGCCTTGCTGGCCGTGCTGTCGGCGGGTGCTTATGGCATGAGTATGAGTTCTAATTACAACACTCGTCCGCGTGCAGCCGAAGTGATGGTGGTGGGTGATGTGGTGCATTTGGTACGTACACGCGAAACGATTGCGCAGTTGTATGCTGAAGAAAAAATAATTGCTTAGGTGTTGCAATTTCCGCAAATGTTGTTGCAGGTTTTTTTAAACGTGGCTACAGTGCGTTTGCCTCAGGCGTGACTGAGCTTTTAAGCGTTTGTGGGTGTAGTGAGTCGAAGTCAATGTTCTAAAATTTTATGGAGAATAAAAATGGCAGAAGATACAAAAACCAAAGCACCCGCAGTAAAAAAAACGACCGCAAAAAAAGTTGCTGCTAAGGCAGCGGTAAAGAAGGCCAGTGCTAAACCTGCCGCGAAAAAAGCAGTAGCGAAAAAGCCCGCAGTAAAGAAAGCCGCAGCTAAACCCGTTGCAAAAAAAGTAGTAGCCAAACCAGCAGCTGCTAAAAAAGTTACCGCTAAGCCGGCAGTGAAAAAAGCTGAGGCGAAAAAGTCCGTCGTAAAAAAAGTTGCGGCTAAGCCTGTCGCAGCTAAACCCGCAGCTAAAAAAATTACTGCCAAACCCGTAGCTAAAAAAGCGGTAGCTAAAAAAGCGGTAGCAAAGAAAGCCGTAGCGAAGAAAGCTGCAGCAAAACCAACGGTAGAGAAAGCCGCAG
>JAVHPV010000088.1:0-3347 GCA_036170775.1 Gallionella sp.
ATCACCGTGAAAAACTTCATCGAATATGTGAATGCGGGGCATTACAGCAACACCGTTTTTCATCGCGTCATCCCCAACTTCATGATTCAAGGTGGCGGTTTTGCGCCAGGCATGAAGCAAAAATCGGTGAATGCCCCCATTAAAAATGAAGCCGCGAATGGTTTGAAGAACAGTAAATACACCATTGCTATGGCACGCACAGGCGATCCTCATTCTGCCACCGCACAGTTTTTCATCAACACCGCCAACAACGACTTCCTCGATTATCCTGGGCAGGATGGGTGGGGCTATTGTGTGTTTGGTAAAGTGACTGAAGGCACTGAAGTGGTTGATGCCATTGGCAAGGTCAGCACAGGAAATAATAGTGGTCACCAAAACGTTCCCAAAGAGGATGTGGTCATCACCTCTGCAGAACTGGTTAAGTAATCAAAACGGCGCGCAATGCGCCGTTTTACTTTTATGCCTCACACCTTATTTATTTCCGATTTGCATCTCAGTGCTGACGAACCGCTGAGCATGGCGGCTTTTCAACACTTCATTACTCAACTCGCCACCCAAGCTGAAGCACTCTATATTCTTGGCGATTTGTTTGAATACTGGGCGGGCGATGATGATACAAGTGACCCATTTCATGCCCAAGTGATCGCCGCGCTAGCCAGTTTGGCATCTCACCAAACTCAGCTATTTTTGTTGCATGGCAACCGTGATTTACTCATGGGCAAGACACTCGCGAATGCATGCCACGCACAATTGCTCAACGAGCCGACTTTAATTGATTTATATGGCACGCCCACTTTACTGAGCCATGGCGATACGCTATGCACCGATGACGCAGAATATCAACGCTATCGCGCCAGTGTCCATGATGCGGCATTTCAACAGCAATTTTTGGCAAAACCACTTGCAGAGCGCAAGGCGTACATCGCGCAACTGCGCACCCGTAGCCAAGCCGAAAAGCAAAGCAAAGACAGTGCAATCATGGATGTCAATGAGTTAGCGGTGCAACAACTGCTACGCGCCTATAACTATCCGCAGCTGATCCACGGCCACACCCACAGGCTCAAGCGTCACCACCATAAGATCGATGCTCACAGGTGTGTTCGGTGGGTATTAGGCGACTGGCATCGACATGGCAATGCTTTGCGTTGTGATGCGCAAGGATGCAACATCATCAGATTTTCAGGCTAGTTGTAAGGCTTGAGCGGTACTACAGGCGAGCATAGTTTTTCGCACGGTTTGCCGTCTCCATCACCGTCTAAAGTCTTTACCCCACAGTGTGTTTGATAAAAATGCGCCTCTTCACACGAGGTCATTTCTGAACAATGCTTTTTATCAGTACAAGCAGCCTCTCTGGGGATAAGCGGTCTGCTGTCGAGTATAGGTTGCGCTACCACAGGCAGCGGCTCAACCAAAGTGCTGGGATGTGCTTTGCGCCATTCCCACGGTGGTGTTGGGTCACTCATCGCCCACAAGCCACGCGGCACAGCTTGCGCTTCTTTCTGCAACGCTAACAAGGCGGCATTGTTATGGAAACGTGAATACTCCCATGCCATCCCAAGCCGCACTTGTTCGGCGTTTACATCCACACCGTTCACGCTGATATTGGCGACGATGCGCCCATATTGATCGACAGCAACACTGACGATTTTGATCTGCCGACCCATCACCATAGTGGCCAGTGAACGTTTGGCAGTCTCGCCAAAGGTCTGGGCTTTTTCTGGGGCATCTATGCCCGCCAGACGGACTTTAGCTAGGCCTTTAGCACGCTTAATTAACACGGTGTCACCATCCAATACGGCGACCACCTTGGCAAAAAATTCATTCGCTTGTGAGGCGGTCATCAGACACAGACCAAACATCAAAAGCAAAATACGCCTCGAACCCATCACCATACGCCCTTGATAATAGCCATACATAACAAGGCGTATCCCGCAGCTAAAATATCATCAAACATCACACCCAAGCCTCCATGCAGGTTGGCATCAAAGTACTGAATGGGCTGTGGTTTCAAAATGTCGAAAAAGCGGAATAGTACAAAGGCCAATACCGACCAAGCCCAACCCGAGGGCGTAAAGAACAACACCAGCAACATCGCCACCACTTCATCCCACACAATACCGCCGTAATCCTCAATTCCTAGAGCCTTGCCCGTGATGTCGCACACCCACACCCCAATGGCAAACCCCCAAATCAACACTAGTAGGAACACCATATCGGACAAGCGTGGCGCGAGATACCAATACAACGGAAACGCCACCAAAGTACCGAAGGTGCCTGGGGCTTTACGCGCCAAACCGCTACCGAAACCAAACGACAATAAGTGCGCGGGATGGCTGATCAAAAACCTCCAATTCGGCTGAATCTTCAGGCCATGGTCAACGCTAGATAGCTCATGCGAAGTGGTCATAACCGCCTTTCTCTATCGTCATCACGCTGCCATCACGGGCAATCACCTTGCAAACTCTTTCACGAATTACTTTGCCGATGCGACTGAGCGGCACAGCCAATGTTTCCGCCAATTTCACAATGACTGCGCGTTGCGCGACGGGCGCAGTAAAACACAATTCATAATCATCGCCCCCCGCCAATACACAACGTTGCAGCAACGTCGATTCAATTTCAAGCGCAGCAATCATCGGCGCAACAGGCATCGCCGCATAGTCCAATTGCGCCCCCACCTCAGATAGCTCAAGAATATGTCCCAGATCGGCCAGCAATCCATCCGATAAATCAATCGCACTATGCGCAACGCCGCGTAACGCTATGCCACAAGCAACACGCGGGTGCGGTTGATGCAACGCCGTCAAGCAATGTGCAGCGACCGCATCATTTAACGTTAATTTACCTTGCAGATATGCCAGCCCTAATGCCGCAGCACCCAATGTGCCAGACACCCAAATATCATCGTCTACTTGCGCAGCGTCGCGCCGCAACGCGTGCTGCGCAGGGACTTCACCTAGGATGGTAACGCATAGGTTCAGCGAACCGCGTGTGGTATCACCGCCCACTAACGCTACTCCATGCTGTTCAGCTAGGGCAAAAAATCCCGCGCTGAATTGCGCCAGCCAAGCCTCATCCACGCTGGGCAGTGCGATCGCCAACGTCGCCCAGCGCGGAGTTGCTCCCATCGCCGCCAGGTCGGAAAGATTCACCGCTAACGTTTTGTGTCCCAACAGATACGGATCAGCATCGGCGAAGAAATGCGTGCCGCTTACCAGCATGTCACTGGAAACAGCCAATACATTTCCTGGCTGAATCTGTAATAACGCGGCATCGTCACCCACTCCCAACAATGCGCTAGGGGTAGCGTGAGTGAAATAACGTTGAATGAGATCAAATTCGGACAT
>JAVHPV010000089.1:0-3344 GCA_036170775.1 Gallionella sp.
ACTCATACCTCTTCTCAAACAAACTGACTGATTTCTAATTATGGCGATCCAATTTCCACACCCCTCGAATTCGAGGGGGTTGGAAATCACCGCTTTTGACATAGATGGTGCGATTTTTCATGCGGCTTCTCTTTCCTGAGTGGGTGGACAGGTCAGTCATCGCACGTCCCGTACTGCCCCGCCAACCCATCCACCGTCATATTCTCCGCAATCGCGGTGTGCGGGATCAGCACATAGCACCAGGGCTTGCCGCCATTCGCGGCGGCGTAGTCGGTAGCATTCTTGCACCACTTGATTGCCGCTTCCTGCTTGGCTAGAACAATCGCATCTTCCATCTGGTTACTGGCTTTGGGCTCCAGCATGTAGATCACGTCTTTTATCTCAGCCACAAAATCGGGCTGATACTCCAACGTCGCCGCGCCCAGTTTGTAGAAAATCTGGAATTGTCCCTTGGCAGGTTTGAACCACTTTTCTGCATCACGATCCAGGATGACCGCCAACACACGCTCAGCCTCAGAGTCGAATTTCTGCACCGAATACAAACAGTGCTTGAAACCAGCGAACACATACTTGGCCATATTGCTCTTGTCCGCTGGCGAGATTTTGTAATCAGCCGTTGGCTCACTCACCGAATAGGTATAAGCACTGGGCTTGAATTCCGTATAACCCTTGCTCACCACCACTTCGTAATCAACCACCTCTTCCCAGCTATGCTCCTGCATCTGTGCATGGATGAATCGGGCAATATCGCGCTGGTAGCAGCGCAACACTTTATGCGCCTCATCCTCAGTCAGGTAGCCG
Source organism: Gallionella sp. (assembly GCA_036170775.1). Lineage (GTDB taxonomy): Bacteria > Pseudomonadota > Gammaproteobacteria > Burkholderiales > Gallionellaceae > Gallionella. The sequence goes on from JAVHPV010000089.1 coordinate 802, forward strand.
CAAAAATGCTGCACAGTCTGCGCCGCAAGGTCATACAACAGATCAGCCTGGTCGTCGTAAGAGACATCGTCGAAGTCCACCAATCCACTGACGATGTAATCCTCCATATGATTTTCTTCGATGCCGCCATGTACTGGCGTCACCAGCTCGCGCTCATTTGTGCGCAACATCTGCACCCACAACTCTTCCGACACCGCCGGATATTTCAGCGCATCCAGCTTCAGCGTGAACGGCTTGAATCCCGCCTTCACCGCACCTTTCGGCACCACCAGGATGCGCGGAATAGCTATCGTTTGTTGCACCAGCGCTACCGTCTTCGCCACCACCGCAGCAAAATCAGGTTGCTCGGTCACTCCCTCCAATTCCATCTGCGCAGGCCGATGTTGTTCCTGCACCGCTTTAACGATGGCGGCCTGCACCTCCGGCTTGCTCAAGTGCGCTAATGTCGGCACCACACTCGGCTGATTCTCCAACTTGCGAATCACCTCGTAGGCGATCTGAGCCACCTTCTGCTCTTCCGGCTTGGTAAACACTGGCTGCACATCCTGCCCCGCCATCTTCGTGCTACCCGTCGTGTCTGCCGGCTTGATGCCTAACTGGGTCGCAAGTTGCGATTGCGAAACGAGGGTCGCCGTCTTCTGCCCGAAGTCATCGTTATCCAGCACCACCGTTTTCAAGTGGATGGCAGAATCAGGGCGGTTCGCCTCATCAATGATCTCTTGAAATTTGTCGTGCGCGACGATGTTCAATCTATCCACCGCCGTCACCCCGGTGCGCTTGCCATAGGGCAGACGCAAACCGCGCCCGATAGACTGCTCGATCAGAATGCGCGCATTCGCCGCGCGCAACGGCACGATGGTGTAAAGGTTAGTCACGTCCCAGCCTTCTTTCAGCATGTTGACGTGGATCACGATCTCGGTCGGTTCGGAGGTCAGCTCCACCTTCAGCAGCCGGGCTATCATCTTCTCTTCTTCTGCGCCGCTCTGACTCGAATCAACCTGAATGACCTTATCCTTGTAACGCCCCTCGAAAAATTCATGCGACTGAATCAAAGTCAGCAAAGCCCCCGCATGTGTCGTATCGCGCGCGATGACCAACACAAAAGGCTTAACGATCTTGTTATTCGTTTCGCGCGCGTAGGTCTCCAGCTCAACCTTCACGCTCTCGTGCAGGCGCACACCGTCTTCCAGCTTGATGCGCTCAATCGCTTCCGGCGACATTCCCGCCGGGTTGAAATTCTTGCGCGTCACCACGGCAGGCTCTTTCACAAAGCCATCTTCCATCGCCTTTCCCAAGGGATAATCAAGAATCACGTTCTTGAACCGAACAGCCGCGCCCTTCGCGCCCTCCACAAACGGCGTGGCCGTCAACTCCAAACCCAAAATCGGCTTCAGCTCATTGATCGCCTTGATACCGGCACTGGCGCGGTAACGGTGCGACTCATCCATCAACAACACCAAGTCGGGCAACCCGGCCAGATAATCGAAATAACTCTCACCGATGTATTCCGACAATCGCTTGATGCGCGGCGCTTTGCCGCCGCGCACCTCGGAATTGATCTTCGAGATGTTGAAAATATTGATGCGCACCCCGCCAAACAGCCCGCAGGTAGTGGGGTCGTGCTGGTCGTAGTTATTCCCTGTGATGATGACCGGCGCATCAATCGCAAATTCAGAGATACCCTTGAACACATACTTGGGATGCGTGCGGTCGCTGAAATCGGCGATCAGCTTGTTGTAGATGGTCAGGTTTGGTGCCAACACAAAGAAATTGTTGATGCCGTGCGCCAAATGCAGATAGCTGATAAACGCCCCCATCAAGCGCGTCTTGCCCACACCCGTTGCCAGCGCAAAACACAAGGACGGAAACTCACGCTCAAAATCCGTCACCGATGGAAACTCGCTACGGATGATCTCCAGCGCGGCAGCAATGTCAGCCCCTTTGCTCGGCGGCACGATCTCGGTAAGGCGATCCAGAATCTCTAACGAGCGGCGCTGCGGCGCACGCAAACTCAAGCGCCCTGCGATGGCGTTCACATGACGGTTCATTGGGTGTCACCTTTGTCCTTCTTTACATCCAGCTCCAACTGTTTCACCAGGCGGTCGAAATCGCTCTCAAACAACCTGTCCTGCACAATGCGATATTTCTCGAACTCGCTTTCGGCGTGTGCCTTGGCGATTTCCGCCGTCACTTTTCCCGCGTCCTGCAAAATCTCCCGATCCCAGAGCGTCAAAAATCCACTCAGACGCTGCTCCCAATCTCCCATGGTCATCGGCATTTTGCGCATGGCCTGCATTTCTGCCATGTCCAGGTAAGCGGAAACGATACGCTGCATCTGTCCTAGCTCGAATTCCGACAGGTAATTCTTCGCAATCGACACATCGTATTGGTGAATCTTTCCTTGGGGCGCGCCCTCCCAACTGGTCAAGCCCATGTTCTCCTTACGATGATCGGCACGATCAACAATCACTTCCGCCGCAGTCTGACCATGTATGGCGTAGTGCAGCTTGTTTTGGACTGCGGCAAAAAATCGCTTGGTTGCC
>JAVHPV010000090.1:0-3335 GCA_036170775.1 Gallionella sp.
AAAATTCGCGGGGCGCGCACCCATAATCTGAAGAACATCAGCCTCGATTTGCCACGTCATAAGCTGGTGGTGATTACTGGGCTTTCTGGGTCGGGTAAGTCTTCACTCGCATTTGACACCTTGTATGCCGAAGGGCAGCGGCGTTATGTGGAGTCGCTCTCTGCCTATGCGCGGCAATTTTTACAGTTGATGGAAAAACCTGATGTGGATTTGATTGAAGGCTTGTCGCCTGCCATCGCCATCGAGCAAAAAGCCACCTCGCACAATCCGCGCTCTACCGTCGGCACGGTCACCGAAATTCACGATTATTTGCGGCTATTGTTTGCGCGGGCGGGTGATCCCTATTGCCCTGAGCATGACATTGTGTTGCAAGCACAATCCGTCGGGCAGATGGTTGATCATGTGTTGGCACTGACCGCAGGCACGAAGGTGATGATTCTTTCGCCTGTTGTGGTAGCGCGTAAAGGTGAGCAAGAAGATTTGTTCGACGATCTACGTGCGCAAGGCTTTGTGCGGGTACGGGTAAATGGCAAAGTATGCGAGATGGACAATTTGCCAAAATTGGAGAAAAACAAAAAGCACACGATAGAGATCGTGGTGGATAGGATCAAGGTTTCCCCAGACATCAAGCAGCGACTGGCGGAATCATTTGAGACGGCATTGCGCCATGCCGATGGACGCGCCGTGGCAGCGGAGATGGATTCAGGTAAAGAGCATCTGTTCTCCGCCAAGTTCGCTTGCCCTATCTGTAACTACTCCCTACAAGAATTAGAGCCGCGTCTGTTCTCATTCAACAGCCCGATGGGGGCGTGTCCGAAATGCGATGGTTTAGGCACAATCAGCTTTTTTGACCCGAAGCGAGTGGTTGCTTTTCCCAATCTATCGCTCTCCAGTGGGGCAATCAAAGGCTGGGACAAACGTAATCAGTTCTATTACCAATTGCTGGCGGGACTTGCCAAGCATTATTCCTTTGATATTGAACAGTCTTACGAAAGTCTCCCTGAGCCAATTCAACAGGCTGTTTTGTATGGTAGCGGCAAGACCGAAATCGCCTTTCAATATATCAATGAACGCGGCAAACCAACACTGCGCGAACATAGCTTCGAGGGCATTATCCCCAACTTAGAGCGACGCTATAAAGAAACGGATTCCCCCACGGTGCGCGAAGAGCTGTCCAAATACCTCAATAGCTGTGCATGCCCAGAATGCCAGGGCACACGCTTACGTTTAGAGGCGCGCCATGTACGCGTTGCAGACAAAAGCTTGTTCGAGATTAGCGCGCTACCTTTGAAGCAAACACTCGCTTTTTTCAAAACCCTGACATTACAGGGGCAAAAGCAAGCCATTGCGGAAAAGATTATTGTTGAAATCGCCAATCGGCTGAGTTTTTTGAATAACGTTGGGCTGGATTATTTGTCCTTAGAGCGTTCCGCCGAAACGTTGTCGGGCGGCGAGGCGCAACGCATTCGGTTGGCATCGCAAATCGGCTCAGGACTCACTGGGGTGATGTATGTGTTGGATGAGCCGTCGATAGGCTTGCATCAACGCGACAACGACCGCTTGCTCGACACACTGAAAATGCTACGCGATATGGGGAACAGCGTGATTGTGGTGGAGCATGATGAGGATGCGATTCGTCACGCCGACTACGTGGTGGATATGGGACCTGGGGCGGGGGAGCATGGTGGCTTGGTGGTGGCGCAAGGCACGCCCACCGAAATCTGCCAGAACAAGCACTCACTCACAGGTGATTATCTAACGGGACGACGCACTATTCCTTTGCCCGACAAACCGCTCAAGCCTGATGCGGAGCGTATGCTTACCATCACAGGCGCGTGCGGAAATAACCTTAAAAACATCACACTCAATTTGCCTGTGGGCTTATTGGTATGCGTGACGGGCGTTTCAGGATCTGGGAAATCTACGCTGATTAACGACACGCTTTATCCTGCGGTATCACAGCATTTATACGCAAGCAACACTGAGCCTGCACCACACGCCAGCATCACGGGGCTGGCGTTTTTCGACAAAGTCATTAACGTCGATCAATCGCCGATTGGACGCACACCGCGCTCCAATCCTGCCACGTATACGGGATTGTTCACGCCCATCCGCGAGCTATTCGCAGGTGTTCCCACTGCCCGTGAACGCGGTTACGGGCCGGGACGTTTCTCGTTTAACGTTAAGGGGGGACGCTGCGAATCCTGCCAAGGTGATGGCGTGATTAAAGTCGAAATGCATTTTTTACCCGATATGTATGTGCCTTGCGATGTGTGTCATGGGCATCGCTACAACCGCGAAACGCTGGAAGTGCAATACAAAGGCAAAAGCATCCACGACGTATTGCAAATGACAGTAGAACAGGCGCATGACTTTTTCAAAGCCGTGCCCATCATTGCGCGCAAACTGCAAACCTTGCTCGATGTCGGTCTTGGCTACATCACACTAGGGCAATCAGCCACGACGCTGTCGGGTGGGGAGGCGCAGCGCGTCAAGCTGTCGCTGGAATTATCCAAGCGCGACACAGGGCGTACGCTGTACATTTTGGATGAGCCGACGACGGGGCTGCATTTTCACGATATTGCCTTGCTGTTAACGGTTATCCACAAACTGCGTAACCAAGGCAACACCGTGGTGGTCATTGAGCATAATTTGGATGTGATTAAAACAGCGGATTGGGTAATTGATCTAGGACCAGAAGGCGGGGACGGCGGCGGGCGCATTATTGCGCAAGGCTCACCACAGGATATTGCACATAACAAGCGCAGCGTGACGGGGAAATATCTCCGTACAACACTTGAAAAATAAGCGGTGCTGCCTAGATGCTGACCTTATCGAATAACTTGATGATTGCAGATCATGAGATTGAACTGAACGCAATCCGTGCCCAAGGGGCTGGCGGACAAAATGTCAACAAGGTATCGACGGCAATTCATTTGCGATTTGATATTGAGGCATCCTCTCTCCCTGAAGAGTACAAAGAAAAACTCAAATCGCTCGCGGATCGGCGCATCTCCAGCGAGGGCGTGATTATCATCAAAGCACAACGTTATCGTAGTCAGGAAAAGAACCGTGCGGATGCTTTGCTACGCCTAGCGACACTCCTGAATAACGCCATCTTACCCGTTGTTCCGCGTAAGGCGAGCCGCCCCACCCACAGCTCACAAAGAAAACGCTTAGACAGCAAGACTAAACATGGCAACTTAAAGGCCTTACGCAGCAAATTGCCCGACTGAAGTACTGCACATCAGTCATTCAATAGCCACACCTCTATCGTCGTAAAATCCATCAAACAAAATCGAACTCAAATACCGCTCACCAGAATCAGGCAGGAT
>JAVHPV010000091.1:0-3324 GCA_036170775.1 Gallionella sp.
TTGCCTCGCTTTAGCTGGAATGTTTAACGTGCCCCGCAAGCTGATGTCAAATCGGCACGAAGCGAAGTTTCCATGTTTTGGGGAAAGCTGTCAATTACAGGGGGTAGCACTAAAACCAGAGCTTAAATAACAGTCCTATTAAGGCGCAAGCAAGAATGACTTGAATGACGCTGCGTTTGTATCGGAATAACGCAATCGCCGCTGCAAGGGCAATTAGCGTAGAGGCGACATCAAATGAGCCCTCAAATCCTTGTGGCCATAGAACGTGATAACCGAAGAACAGCACCAGATTCAAGATAACTCCAACAACAGCTGCGGTGATGGCGGCAAGGGGTGCGGTGAATTTCAACTCGTTGTGCGTGCTTTCTACCAACGGGCCACCTGCAAGAATGAATAGAAACGAAGGTAAAAAAGTGAACCACGTCACCAAGGTGGCGGCGAGTGCGCCTGCTAAAAACAAATGCTCTGTGCCGAACAGCGCGTGGACATAGCCTCCGATGAAGCCGACGAAGGCCACCACCATGATGAGCGGACCAGGCGTGGTTTCGCCTAAAGCCAAGCCATCGATCATCTGTGTTGGAGTGAGCCAGTGGTAATGCCCTACCGCCCCTTGATAAACATAAGGCAGCACGGCATAAGCCCCACCAAAAGTGAGTAGTGCGGCTTTGGTGAAGAACCAGCCCATCTGCGTGAACGTGTGATTCCATCCATAGGTGAGGGTGAGTAAACCCATCGGGATACACCACAAAACAGCACCAACCAAAACAATCTGTAACAACCGCAACCAGCTAAAAACGGCGTGCGCAGGTGTCGGTGTGTCATCGTCGATCAGTGCCACGCCAAACGAAGAATTTATTTTGCCGTGCCCACCCACTTTGAACGAGTCGGGCGCGAATCGTCCGCCTAAATAGCCAAGCAATGCGGCACTGGCAACGATGACGGGAAAGGGAACATTCAAGGCGAAGATGGCAACGAAAGCTGCTGCAGCAATCGTCCACAAGGCGTAGCTCTTGAGTGCGCGCGAACCTATCCGATGAGTGGCATGCAACACGATGGCGGTGACGGCGGGTTTGATGCCGTAGAACAATCCAGCCACGACGGGCATATCGCCCAAGGCGATATATATCCAAGACAGCAAGATAAGAATGACGAGCGAAGGGAGTACGAATAAAGTGCCTGCGATGATGCCGCCCCAAGTACGGTGCATCAGCCAACCGATGTAGACCGCCAGTTGCTGTGCCTCGGGTCCGGGTAACACCATGCAATAGTTGAGTGCGTGCAGGAAACGTTTTTCAGAGATCCAGCGACGTTGCTCAACCAAATCGTGGTGCATGATAGAAATCTGTCCCGCAGGGCCGCCAAAGCTGATGAGGCCCAGTTTGAGCCAATACCAGTAAGCTTGAGAAAGACTAACGGGGGCGGGGGCTTGCGTACTGTCGGTTGGGGCTTGTTGTAGTGAGTCCATGACTCCTCCTTGGAATATCCAATCAGAGCAGGCCTTGGACGATGATCTGTCTTGAGGCGGGGAGGCTGCAGAATCCCCGATGGAGGCATTGTACTGAATTTAATTACCCTTGAAACACCGTTGAACAAAGCCCTCTTCGATGAGGTTCAGGGCAGATTTCGATACACCCACTACGCGGACTCCTCAGGGCGAATGAACTTTCACCCAATCGGAGTCCGCCCCGATGACGACAAGGCGTTAGTGCGACTTAGCCCAAGCGATGATGCCATTGGCATCCATTGCCCCTGCCTGACGGGCGACTTCGCGCCCACCTCTGAACATCGCCAAGGTGGGGATGCTGCGGATATTGAATTGCGCGGCGAGTTGCTGGGCGACTTCGGTATCGAGTTTGACGACGCGTATTTGCGGCTCAAGGTGTTGTGCTGCTTGTGCCAAGGCAGGAGCCATCATGCGACAAGGGCCGCACCAAGGTGCCCAGAAATCCACCAACACGGGAACATCGCTGCGCACGATGTGGTGCATGAAGTTTTGCTGCGTGAGTTCCACGGGATGTGCCGTAAAGAGCGGCTGTTTGCATTTACCACACACGGGAGCTTCAGCCAGTTTTGCGCTGGGTACGCGATTCACCGCATCGCAGTGTGGACAGACAATATGTTTCGATTCGCTCATAACAACCTCGCTAAATTAGTCCAACCTAACATGCGGTGCGCATCCGAATTTTTCAACCCTTGCCGTTGCGATCAACGCACGACACTCGGCTTATCTGCTCCCATTTGCCCCGTCAATTGCGTTGCCAATCCCGCTGCTTCGGCGCGCGTTGCCAAGCCTCCCAGCAATAGTTGATAAGCCCAGCCCTCCGTTTGAGGGTGTGGTTGTATACGCACGTTATAGCCTGCTGTGCGCCACGTGTCGTAAGCCGTAAGTGCTTCGGCTTCGCTGTCGGCGGTGAGCAAGCGCACTTTCCAGTGACCGCCCAGCTTGGCAGCGGGTTGGTTGATTTCGGTTTCTTGCGCCCATTTGTTGAGTTGCTCAGGGTCAACTTTGCCGCGCATTGGCATCGCACCTTTGGGCATTTTGTAAAAATCTAACGGCTCATCCATAACAAAGGGGATATTGTCCGCGCCTGTTACAGAGACCTTACCTTCGATCAAACACACCACGCCCATCGCCATACCTTGGGCATCCGCGCCATCTTTGCCCCACAAGTCTGTGCCACGAATGCCCACCGTCGCCCCCGCCACTTTCACTTTGACATCGCGCGGTTTGAATTTGTCCAAACTGGACGTGGTAAAGCGAAACGCACCTTTGGCGACATTTAACACGGCACTGAATAAAGAACGTTGTTCGCGTCGTTGCGCCAGTTCATCGAAACGCAGCACGGCGTTTTCACCCAGTTTGATGGCACTGCCATCTGCGCCTTGCAGCAAGACGCGGGCATGATTGCCCGTGACCAATTGGTCGCCACGCTGTAATTCCGTGCCCACTGCCAGCGGCTGCATCAGCACACCACGTTGCAACCAAGCGGGCATTTGTACGCCCTGCACCACCACGTCGGGGCTTGCTTGTGCAGCGGTGGCGAGCAACAGAGCTAGGCATCCTATGAGTTTTTTCATGTCGAGTTCCTTTCAGGTGATTACGCTAGGGTAGGGCGATGCCGCTATAATCCGCCCCTCGATTATCAAGCCTTGATTCAATACTGCTATGCAAGCCAATTACCATCCCGAATCCATCGAAAAACAAGCCCAGCAAGATTGGGAAACACGCCTAGCCTTTCTCGCCGCCGAAAACAGCGATAAACCCAAATACTATTGCCTGTCGATGTTCCCTTATCCGTCAGGCAAGCTGCACATGGGGCATGT
>JAVHPV010000092.1:0-3310 GCA_036170775.1 Gallionella sp.
ACTTTTCCAGTAATCAAGGCAAACAGGGTGTGATCTTTGCCCATACCGACGTTATCGCCAGGATGGAATTCAGTACCGCGCTGACGCACGATGATGCTGCCCGCATTGATCAACTCGCCGCCGTAGCTCTTCACACCTAATCGTTTTGAGTGTGAGTCGCGTCCGTTACTGGTACTGCCGCCGCCCTTTTTTGATGCCATGTTTTATGCTCCTTACGAAATACGCCCAGATGAAATTAGGCAGAGATGCCGTCGATGCGGATCTCAGTGTAGTTTTGACGATGACCTTGATTTTTTTGGTAGTGCTTACGACGACGCATCTTGAAGATACGCACTTTGTCGCCGCGACCATGTGCAACGATGGTTGCATTAACAGTCGTTCCTGTCAGCAATGGCTTGCCTACAGAGAGCTTGTCGCCATCGGCCACCATCAGTACTTTGTCCAGTACGATAGCTGCACCTACGTCGCCAGCGATGATTTCAACTTTGAGTGTTTCACCAGGAGTAACGCGATATTGCTTACCACCTGTTTTAATGACTGCGTACATAACAACCTCGTTCTATTGCGGTTTTTGCGAAGGCGCGGATTATACATAAATATCCACCCTCGTCAAAACCATTTTTTGGTTAAATGAAAAATTATCACATTGGGGCAAAGTCAGCCCGATGTGCCGTTAGCGGCGCATTGAATCAAAGAACTCCGCGTTGTTTTTGGTGGCCTTGATTTTATCGAGCAAAAACTCCATCGCCTCCAGCTCGTCCATCGGATACAGCAATTTGCGCAGCAACCAGATACGTTGCAGGATATCAGGCTTGATGAGCAGCTCTTCTTTGCGCGTCCCAGAACGATTAACGTTAATCGCAGGATAGATACGTTTTTCGGCCATACGGCGATCCAAGTGGATTTCCATATTGCCCGTGCCTTTGAATTCCTCGTAAATCACATCATCCATGCGTGAGCCTGTATCCACCAATGCCGTGGCGATGATGGTCAGCGATCCGCCTTCTTCAATGTTGCGCGCCGCGCCGAAAAAACGTTTGGGCCGATGTAAAGCGTTGGCATCCACACCACCCGTTAATACTTTTCCTGAAGAAGGAATCACGGTGTTGTAGGCCCGAGCCAGACGGGTGATGGAGTCCAGCAGAATAATGACATCCTTTTTGTGTTCAACCAGTCGCTTAGCTTTTTCCAATACCATTTCGGCGACTTGCACGTGACGACTAGCAGGTTCGTCAAAAGTTGAGGCCACCACCTCGCCGCGCACGGTGCGCATCATTTCGGTGACTTCTTCTGGGCGTTCGTCTATCAACAATACAATTAAGACAGCATCTGGATTATTCGATGAGATGGAGTGGGCAATATGTTGCAACATCACCGTTTTACCTGATTTCGGCGATGCCACGAGCAAACCGCGTTGCCCTTTACCGATCGGCGCGATGATGTCGATGATGCGCCCAGTGATATTTTCCTCCGCCTTAATGTCACGCTCTAAGCGCAAGGGTTGGTTAGGGAATAGCGGGGTTAAGTTTTCAAACAGAATCTTATTCTTGGCATTTTCGGGAGGCTCGCCATTGACCTTATCGACTTTAACCAAGGCGACATAACGTTCGCCATCTTTAGGCGTGCGTATCTCGCCTTCTATAGAGTCCCCTGTGTGCAAATTGAAGCGGCGAATTTGGCTAGGGCTCACATAAATATCATCAGGGCCGGCTAGGTATGAAGTATCAGGTGAACGCAAAAATCCAAAACCATCGGGCAATATTTCCAACGTGCCATCACCAAAGATGCTCTCGCCCTTTTTAGCATGGCTCTTCAGCAGGGCAAACATCAAATCTTGTTTGCGCATACGGTTAGCGTTTTCAATCTGGCTGGCAGCAGCCATTTCGACGAGTTCGGTGATGTGTTTGGTTTTTATGTCAGATAAGTGCATAGCAATGCGCGCGCGGTGATTGAGGAATGTGCAAGGAAAGGGTTGGGGTGGAAGAAAGCCACCCGCATGGCCTGAAGCGTATTCGTGGGCTTTAATTAAGCAGTGAGGACGAGGCAGGAAGGCGATGCGGGTGCGACAGTAAACGCTTTAGATATGGCTGTCAATGAAAGCAGTGAGTTGTGATTTGGATAACGCACCCACTTTAGTCGCTTCGATGTTGCCATTTTTGAACAGCATCAAAGTGGGGATGCCACGAATACCAAATTTCGCAGGGGTTTGTTGGTTCTCATCCACATTGACTTTAGCAACGGTTAAACGCCCCGCATATTCTTTGGAAACCTCTTCCAAAATCGGTGCAATCATGCGGCAAGGGCCGCACCATTCTGCCCAGTAGTCAACTAACACAGGGAGGGGGGCTTGCAACACCTCGGCATCGAAGGTGGCATCGGAAACGTAATGAATATGTTCGCTCATGGTGGGATTCTCGCTTTAGGAATTTAGGATTGAAACAGGATAAAAATATATGCAGATTTGGGTTGATATAGATAGGCTTCGATGCGCATCCTAACCAAAATCGGGTGCGCTGTGAAGGGCAGCGCACCCAGCCAGTAGATTAAACGGCAGCAAGTGCTTGTTGCAAATCTGCTTTCAAGTCATCAATGTGCTCGATACCAATAGATAAACGCACCATATCCTCCGACACTCCGGCTTTCTTCAATTCTTCGGGTGTCAGTTGACGATGCGTGGTGCTGGCGGGGTGACAAGCCAATGATTTGGCATCGCCGATGTTCACCAAGCGCGTGAACAACTGCAAGGCATCTTGGAAGCGCGCGCCTGCTGCTGCGCCACCTTGTATACCAAAAGTCAAAATGCCCGAAGGTTTGCCGTCCATGTATTTCTGCGCCAAAGCGTAATCAGCATGATCGCTTAAGCCTGCATAATTGATCCAAGTGACTTTCGGATGCTGTTTGAGAAACTGGGCAATAGCGAGGGTATTGGCGCAGATACGATCCATGCGCAAAGCCAGTGTTTCTATCCCTTGCAGAATCATAAAGCTGTTGAAGGGTGAGATTGCCCCCCCGTATTGCGTAGTGGTACGACGCGCGCGCGACCAATAAAAGCAGCCGCCCCCAATGCTTCGGTATACACCACACCATGATAAGAAACATCAGGCTCATTCAGTCGACGGAAGCGCGCCTTATGTTCTGCCCACGGAAACTTGCCTGAATCAACAATCGCACCACCTAATGAATTGCCATGTCCGCCCAGATATTTGGTTAACGAATGCACCACAATATCTGCACCATGCTCTATGGGGCGGCACAGATATGGGCTTGCCACGGTGTTGTCAACAATCAAAGGTAGACCAGCGTCATGCGC
>JAVHPV010000093.1:0-3284 GCA_036170775.1 Gallionella sp.
CCAAGCGGATTTAACCCACCAGTCAAAAAATCGTGCCATGCTGAAACGTATCCCCATCGAAAAACTACGCCTTGGTATGCACATCCACGAATTTTGTGGCTCGTGGATGGATCATCCCTTTTGGCGCACAGCTTTCCTGCTGGATAACGAGAAAGACCTGCAAACCATCTTGGCGACGAGCATCAAGGAGATTTGGATAGACAACGCCAAAGGACTGGATGTCGAGGGGGGCGAGGCCGAGGAACAGGTTGTGGAAGTGGTTGATGCAACCTTGGCACAAGCGAATCAACCCACCAAACCCACGCAACGTATAGACATCCAGCAAGAAGCTGCACGTGCCGTAAAAATTTGCGCCAAATCCAAACAAGCCGTGACTTTGATGTTTAACGAAGCACGCATGGGCAAGGCGTTGAGTGCGGACGATGCACTGCCGATTGTGGAAGAAATATCCTCTTCGGTGCTGCGCAACCCCAGTGCGTTAATTAGCTTGGCGCGTCTCAAAGACAAAGACGATTACACCTATATGCATTCGGTGGCAGTGTGTGCGCTGATGGTGGCGTTGTCGCGCCAATTGGGGCTGAATGATGAACAAACGCGTCAAGCGGGGCTGGCGGGCTTGCTACACGATGTCGGCAAAATGATGATTCCACCTGGGATTCTAAACAAGCCAGGCAAACTCACCGATGCGGAGTTTGCTATCGTCAAAAATCATCCTAGCGCAGGTCATCAACTGCTTTTAGAAGGCGTGGGAATCTGCGCGGTTGCCTTGGATGTGTGTCTGCATCACCATGAAAAAATCGACGGTAGCGGTTACCCCGAAAAACTTGTCGACCAACAAATCAGCCTATTTGCCAAGATGGGAGCGGTGTGCGATGTGTATGACGCGATTACCTCGAACCGCCCCTATAAAAATGGCTGGGAGCCTGCCGAATCTATTCGCAAAATGGCGGAATGGCGCAATGGGCATTTCGACCAAACTATCTTTGAGGCGTTCGTGCGCAGCATTGGCATTTATCCTGTCGGCTCACTGGTGTTGCTGGAGTCTGGACGTTTGGGGGTAGTAATTGCCCAAACCGAAAAGTCACTTCTCACCCCGAAGATCAAGGTCTTTTTCTCTACCACAGCGAATAGCCGTTTACCGCCTGAAATCGTAGATCTTTCCCAACCAGGCATGACTGACAAAATACGTTCGCATGAGCAACCCGAAAAATGGGGCATTAGCGACATCTTAGAATTATGGTCTGGGATCACGCATGTCTAAACAACAGGCGCAGCAAAATTTCTTTTTTGCGTTTATAATCCGCGCCCTCCGAGGGGTGCTGCAGCGGGTTTGATTCTCATTCCCCCGTCAGGCTCGGACTCTTAAAGCAACTGCACCCATTCATTAACCTTTTATGAATGGAGCCGCAATGAACGCTGCAACAAATTTCACCGACTATCTCGTCGCCGACATGTCCCTCGCTGCTTGGGGGCGCAAAGAAATCGCCATCGCCGAAACTGAAATGCCAGGTCTGATGGCGATCCGCGAAGAATTTTCCCTGACACAACCCTTGCGCGGCGCACGCATCACGGGGTCGTTGCACATGACGATTCAAACCGCTGTGCTCATCGAAACATTGAAAGCCCTCGGCGCGGAAGTGCGCTGGGCTTCGTGCAACATTTTCTCCACGCAAGACCATGCGGCTGCGGCGATTGCTGCGGGTGGCACACCCGTGTTCGCCGTTAAAGGCGAAACGCTCACTGAATACTGGGACTACACCCATCGTATTTTTGAATGGGCGGACGGCGGTTTGTCCAACATGATTTTGGATGACGGCGGAGATGCGACCTTGTTGCTGCACCTCGGCGCACGCGCTGAAAAAGATACCTCGCTCATCAGCAAGCCTACTTCAGAGGAAGAAACCTGCTTGTTCGCTGCCATCAAAGCCAAGCTGGCCACCGACAAGACTTGGTACTCCACCCGTCTCGCCGCGATCAAAGGCGTAACTGAAGAAACCACCACGGGCGTGCATCGTTTGTACCAGATGCATCAACGCGGCGAACTCAAGTTCCCTGGCATCAACGTGAACGACTCTGTGACGAAATCCAAATTCGACAATCTGTATGGCTGCCGCGAATCACTGGTGGATGGGGTAAAACGCGCCACCGACGTGATGATTGCAGGCAAAGTCGCGGTAATTGCAGGTTATGGCGATGTGGGCAAAGGCTCGGCGCAAGCGATGCGCGCGCTGTCCGCACAAGTTTGGGTCACCGAGATTGACCCCATCTGTGCGCTGCAAGCGGCCATGGAAGGCTATCGCGTTGTCACCATGGAATACGCCGCCGACAAGGCTGATATTTTCGTCACCACCACGGGCAACTTCCACGTCATCACCCACGACCACATGAAGGCAATGAAGAACAACGCTATCGTGTGCAACATCGGTCACTTCGACAACGAGATTGATGTCGCTTCCTTGGAAAAATACCAATGGGAAGAAATCAAACCTCAAGTCGATCACGTTATTTTCCCCGACGGCAAACGCATCATCCTGCTGGCAAAAGGACGTTTGGTGAATTTGGGTTGCGGTACGGGTCATCCGTCTTATGTGATGTCCTCTTCCTTCGCCAACCAAACCATCGCACAGATCGAACTGTGGACGGAAGCGCAAAAGGGCAGCAACAAATATCCAGTCGGGGTTTATACCTTGCCCAAGCATTTGGATGAGAAGGTCGCACGTTTGCAACTGAAGACGTTGAACGCACAATTGACCGAGCTGACCGACCAGCAAGCCGCTTACATTAGCGTGTCCAAAGAAGGCCCGTACAAGGCTGACCACTACCGCTACTAAACTTAGCGTGCAATGTTAGCCCGCCGTCTCTTGCGCATTGCGTAAGAGACGGCGTTTTAGCTTATGCCCATGCAAGGAACATGATGAAACTACTGCTCATTTGGATATTGAATGCCCTCGCTTTACTCGCGGTGGCCAATTTCGTCCCTGGCATTCATCTCGACACGTTTACCGATGCCCTGATCGCCGCATTCTTTCTCGGCTTGGTCAACACACTGATTCGTCCTTTGTTGCTACTGCTCACCTTGCCAGTCACATTGTTGACACTAGGACTGTTTATTTTCGTCATCAACGGCCTGCTGTTTTGGTTCGTTGGTTCGGTACTCAAGGGCTTTGTCGTAGATGGTTTTTGGTTTGGGGTCATGGGAGCGGTGTTGTACAGCATTTTCTCTTGGGCACTTTCTGCCGCAGCGCAACAGTTATTAGGAAAAAAATGAATAAACCTGCGATTAG
>JAVHPV010000094.1:0-3276 GCA_036170775.1 Gallionella sp.
GCTTTGCCACGCACCACTAGCAATTCATCTTCGCGCAACCACATACGATTGGCCTCGTATAGCTCATTAAACAAGGTAACTTCGGTTTGTCCCGCGCCGTCATCCAAGGTCACAATCGCCATCCGCCCGCGTCGAGTTTGCTGAATACGCAAAGCGGCTACGATGCCCGCTAATACCACTGCCACGCCACGCCCACGCCCTTGCCCTGCGCCGCCATAAGCATTGCCTGAGCCGTTACTTTTGCCAAGCATAGCGGGGTTGAGATCAGCCAGTTTTAGCTTGATGAAATGCGCCAATTCTGCGGCATATTCTTGGTAGGGATGTCCCCCTAGGTACATCCCTAGCGCGATTTTTTCATAGCCCAGTTGTTCACGCAGCCCCCAGCGCGGTACGTCTTGAGTTTGCACAATCAGCACCGCATCAGCTTCGTCGTCACCAAACAAACTATTTTGATTGGCAGCACGCGCATGTTGGTCGGCACTCGCCAATGCCGCATCCACACTCGCCATCAGGGCAGCGCGATTATCGTTGATGCTATCGAAAGCACCCGCTTTAATGAGGGCTTCAACGGTGCGACGATTGACGATGCGCTTGTCCACACGGCGGCAAAAATCGAACAGGTCTTTGAATGCGCCGCCAATTTGACGCGCTTGCACGAGGTTATTGATTGCCGCTTCACCCGTGCCTTTGATCGCCCCTAGCCCGTAAGCGATGGTGTGTTCATCTATCGGCAAAAATTGATATCCAGAGCTATTCACATTCGGCAACAGCACACGGATTTTTTGCTGCAAAGTATCGGCGTAAAAGGTGCTGACTTTTTCGGTGTTGTCCAAATCACTGGATAAGGTCGCCGCCATGAAAGCTGCGGGATAATGGGCTTTTAGGTAAGCGGTTTGATAAGCCACTAGGGCGTAAGCTGCGGAGTGTGATTTATTAAAACCGTAGCCGGCGAACTTTTCCATCAAATCGAACAGTCGCGTCGCAAGATCTTTGTCAATTTGCCGCGCCACCGCGCCCGTCACAAAGATGTCGCGTTGCTCGGCCATCTCTTCGGCCTTTTTCTTACCCATCGCGCGGCGCAACATATCTGCCCCGCCCAGCGTGTAACCGCCAATAATCTGGGCGATTTGCATCACCTGCTCTTGATAGACGATGACCCCGTAAGTGGGTTTGAGCGAGACTTCTAGCTCAGGATGAAAATAATCGGCGGTGGCTTTGCCGTGCTTACGATTGATGAAGTCTTCCACCATGCCCGATTCCAAAGGGCCAGGGCGAAACAACGCCACCAACGCCACAATGTCTTCAAAAGTATCGGGTTGCAGACGTTTGATGAGGTCTTTCATACCGCGCGATTCCAATTGGAATACCGCCGTGGTGTTGCAAGACTTCAACAATTCATAACTGGCGCGATCATCCAGCGGGATGGTCTCTATCGAAAACGGTAACGGGGATGTCGCCTCTGCCTGTCGCGCTTGCGCCAGCCGATTGACATGCTGCACCGCCCAATCAATGATGGTCAGCGTCCGCAAGCCTAAGAAGTCGAACTTCACCAGACCAATGGCCTCCACATCGTCTTTATCAAATTGGCTAACGGCTTTCCCATCTTGTCCTGCTTGCACGTTCTCTGCGCTATACAGCGGACAAAAATCGGTCAGTTTGCCAGGCGCAATCAACACCCCACCTGCGTGCATCCCCACGTTGCGCGTCAAATCTTCCAAGCGCGCCGCCAGTTCTAGCAATTCAGGCACACCTTCTTCGCGCTCCGCAATGGCATTGATTTCAGGCTCGGTTTCGCGCGCTTTTTGCAATGAAACGGGCTTTACGCCTTCAATAGGAATCAGCTTAGATAAGCTGTCGCACAGACCATAGGGAAAGTCCATCACCCGCCCAACATCGCGGATCACGGCTTTCGATGCCATCGTGCCAAAGGTGGCGATTTGCGATACGCATTGCGCCCCGTATTTCTGCTTCACATAATCAATCACGCGATCACGCCCCTCGGGGCAAAAGTCCACGTCAAAGTCGGGCATGGACACCCGTTCAGGATTCAAGAAACGCTCAAACAGCAATTCATATTTGAGCGGATCAAGGTCGGTAATTCCTAGGCTGTAGGCAACCAAAGAGCCTGCACCTGAACCGCGCCCCGGTCCCACAGGCACGCCATTGGCTTTCGCCCAGCGAATAAAATCCGCCACAATCAGGAAGTAACCCGGGAAGCCCATCTTGATGATGGTTTCAATCTCAAAATCCAAACGCTGTTGATATTCTGGATAGCGTTCGGCGCGCAACGCAGCATCGGGATAGAGAAAGGCCATACGTTGCGCCAAGCCCTGCGCCGACTGCTCGCGCATAAACTCATCCAGCCCTTGCCCATTTGGGGTGGGAAAATCAGGCAAGCGCGGTTTTCCCAACACCAGTGACAAGTTGCAACGTTTGGCAATCTCTACGCTGTTTTGCAACGCTTCAGGCAGGTCGGCAAACAACGCCGTCATCTCCGCTTGGGTCTTGAAATACTGCTGTGGCGTAAAGGCTTTGACGCGCCGCTTGTCATTCAGCACATAGCCCTCGGCAATGCACACACGCGCCTCATGCGCTTTGAAATCCTCTAACGCAAGAAATTGCACAGGATGCGTCGCTACCACAGGCAAAGCCAATTCTGCTGCCAACGCGATTGCCCCGTGGATATGCAACTCTTCATCGGCAAAACCACAGCGTTGCAACTCCAGGTAATAACGCTGATTGAACAGAGCCGCCCATTCCTGTGCATAGCCGCGCGCTTGCGCCGTGTTGCCCGACAACAAAGCACTGCCCACATCGCCCAGATGCGCGCCCGACAAGGCGATTAAACCTGCTGTTCCCATCTGGTGAAACCACTCGCGGCGCAGTTCAGCACGACCGCGATATTGATTTTCCAGATAGGCTCGGCTCAGTAGCTGGCATAACAGCAGATAGCCTTCACGCGATTGGCACAACAGCAGCAAGCGATGCGGACGTTCACGCTCGGCATCATTGCTGATGAACACATCACATCCCAGCACGGGCTTAAGCCCCGCGCCCCGTGCCGCTTTGTAGAATTTCAGTAGGCCAAAAACATTATTCAGATCAGTGAGTGCCAGCGCGGGCATAGCATCCCCCAGCGCGGCTGCCACGGCCTCATCCACACGCACCATGCCATCGGAAATGGAGTATTCGCTATGCAGACGGAGGTGGACAAAAGAAGGTTGCGACATGATGAGGACAGAAAAATTTTCGGCGGCGATTTTACCACCGAGTGCT
>JAVHPV010000095.1:0-3272 GCA_036170775.1 Gallionella sp.
ATGCGCTACTGGCTGATGAAATCCGAACCGTCTGATGTGAGTATCGACCATTTGGCTGGTTTTCCTAACCAAACGGTTGCTTGGTATGGGGTGCGCAATTACCAAGCTCGCAACTTCATGCGCGATCAGATGCAAGTCGGTGACGGCGTGTTGTTCTATCACTCCAACTGCAAAGAGCCCGGCATCGCGGGCATCGCCAAAGTGAGCAGCACCGCCTACCCCGATGCGACACAATTCGATGCGCACAACAAGTATTACGATGCCAAAGCCACGTCGGAAACCCCGCGCTGGTTCAATGTAGATGTGCAGTTAGTCAAAAAAATTGCGCTGATTTCTTTGGATGAATTACGCCGCCATCCTGAGTTAGAGCGAATGCGCACTTTGCAACGGGGTAATCGTTTGTCCATCACCCCGCTTGATCCTGCAGAATGGAAGTTCATCACGACGAAATTAGTGACCTAGGGTGGAGTGGACTGTTGCCTATCTGTTACTCGGGGCGGTCGCTGGCTTGCTCGGCGGCATGTTTGGTATCGGTGGTGGCACAATACTAGTGCCTGTGCTGTTGTGGCTATTTGAGGCGCAACATTTCCCAGCGCAACACACCATGCACCTCGCTCTCGGCACAGGTATGGCAACGATTTTATTTACCTCGCTCGCCAGCTTACGCAAACATCATCAACACCAAGCGGTGGATTGGGGCGTGGTTAAACATATCACGCCAGGCATTTTGGCGGGCACAGGCTTAGGCGCACTGTCAGCCGCTTTAATCACGCCGACTTTTCTGCTGTTGTTATTCGCGTTGTTTGTGTATTTCGCTGCCGCGCAAATTTTGCTGGACATCAAACCCCATGCGGAACGTGAATTACCCAAGCAGCTGGGCATGACCAGTTTTGGCATATTTACAGGTTG
This sequence comes from Gallionella sp., assembly GCA_036170775.1. Taxonomy (GTDB): domain Bacteria; phylum Pseudomonadota; class Gammaproteobacteria; order Burkholderiales; family Gallionellaceae; genus Gallionella. The sequence goes on from JAVHPV010000095.1 coordinate 910, forward strand.
GCTGAGTAGCCTCGTGTCTATCGGCGGGGGGACGTTGGTGATTCCATTTTTAATCTGGTGCAATTTGCCCTTGCGACGCGCTATTGGCACAGCCTCGGCAATTGGTTTCCCGATTGCGGTGGGCGGCAGCGTGGGCTACGTCGTCATTGGCCTAAATGTCGCCAATATCCCCGCTCCACATCTCGGATTTATCTATCTTCCCGCGCTGCTGGGCACGGCTTTCGCCAGTGTCATCACTGCGCCACTGGGGGCACAGACGGCACACCGCATCAATGTCTCTTTATTAAGGAAATTCTTCGCAGCACTGCTACTTGTCTTGGCCACTAAGTTGCTATTCAAGGCTATTGCCTAGGCGCAATCCCCGCCTCACGATCTAACTCACCGCTGACAAGTTTACTTTCGTAGTCGCGCAACGCCACTTTGACTTTGCCGCTCAGCACATATAAACCGATCAAGTTGGGGAAGGCCATCGACAACACCAGCAAGTCGGTGAAGTCCACCAAATTGGAGGCCTTGGCAACGGATGCAATCAAAATAAAACCGATAAAAATGGCTTTATACAAAATCGAAAAACGCTCACCAAACACATACACCCAGCAGCGTTCGCCGTAATACGACCATGAAATCGCCGTGCTGTAAGCAAACAAAAAAACGGACAACGCCAATATCGCAGGAAACCAACTCGACACGCTCGCAAATGCCATAGAGGTCAAGGTTGCACCTTCGCTCGCGGCACGTATCGCGGCATATTCTGGTGCGTCATAAACCCCCGTAATCACAATCACCAGCGCGGTCATGGTGCAAATCACCACAGTGTCAATAAATGGTTCATACAGCGCCACCAAACCTTGTCGCACAGGGTATTTTACGGAGGCTGTCGAGTGTGCGATTGCTGCCGACCCCAAGCCCGCCTCGGACGAAAATACGGCACGCTTAAAGCCTTGTACCAACACGCCAACCATGCCACCTGCCACAGCCACAGGCGAGAATGCCTCAAAGAAAATTTTGCTCAAGGCATCAGGCAAGGTGGCCACATTACTCAAGATAATCCACAAACATGCGCCCACATAAATAATGACCATCGTGGGCACAATTGCCTCAGCCACATGCGCAATACGGCGCAAGCCACCGATGATCACCAAGCCCACCGCCACCGCCATGAATAGACCATAAGCAATCGGCACCTCTTTGAAGAAAGGCAGCTGTGCCTGCACTGCGCCCAATGATTGGCTGACTTGAAAGGCACTGCCCGCCCCAAACGAACCAAGGATGGTAAAAATGGCAAACATCAAGGCCAGCACCTTACCTATCTTAGGTGCCCCATGTTCTGCCAAACCGATGGATAAATACTCCATTGCACCGCCCATCAAGCGTCCGTCAGGACGCGTTCGTCGATACATTTGCGCCAGACTGGCTTCGGTAAACTTAGTTGTCATGCCGAGGAAGCCTGCGACGATCATCCAAAAAGTTGCGCCTGGCCCGCCGATGGAGATCGCAATCGCCACGCCTGCGATATTGCCTAAACCTACCGTAGCCGAGAGTGCGGTAGACAACGCTTGGAACGGGGTGACTTCGCCTTTGTCATCTACGGTGCGGTATTTGCCTCGTATCACGCGAAACGCGTGACGCATCATGCGTAAATTGACGAAACTAAAACGCACGGTCAGAAATACAGCAGCCACGATTAACCAGCCCACGATAAACGGCATTTTCGCTTCGCCCGGAAACACATCGAAGAAAATAACCTGAGCTAGAAATCCGTTGATCGCACCGAAGGTATCATCAATACTGAAATCAGCCGCAACGGCATAATGTGGCAACAGCGCAGACAACAGCCAAGTGGGATAGAGGTATTTCATAGACAACTCCCTGAGAATTTTTATCGACGTTAGGCGTGAATTAAACCGTGAAGCAGCCCTATAACTCAAGCGTGCGATGAATAAATTTCAAAAATCTCTCCAGCACGATCCTTCGGGCAACAAAAAAGCCGACATGCGTCGGCTTTTTTGCATCACAACAGGATTGAATTACTTCAAGCCAGCGATGTAGGTAGCGATTTCTTTGATGTCAGCATCAGTCAACTTGGCATTACCACCTTTAGCAGGCATTTGACCAAATTTCCAGTCGAACTTACCACCAGAAGTGATGTGTGCCGAAATAGTCTTGACAGCATCTTTGTCACCAGCATATTTCTTACCGACAGCAACCCAACCTGGCCCAACCACTTTCTTTTCGCTGTCAATGCTATGACAAGCCTTGCAGCCATTGGCTGCGGCAGGTGCACCTGCCATTGCGGAACCTGCGACCATCAAACCTGCTGCAACTGCCAAACTTACGATGATAGATTTCATATGTTCTCTCCG
>JAVHPV010000096.1:0-3271 GCA_036170775.1 Gallionella sp.
TAGGATGAGCAGGTTGAAGATTACCCATACGCCCCACACATACAGCCACCAGTATGCGCCCATGCTGGACATCAGCCACAATACCGCGAACAGCAACGGCAACCCCAGCATTGCGCCGATAAGCAAGCCTTTCAAGGTGTCTTTTAGATACAAGGCTAAGGTCATTTTATTGAAGCCGTAACGCGCTTCGATGACAAAGGTACGATACCAGCCCAGGGGCATTTCTAGCAGCGAGGAAAGCAGTAACACCGTTACCAAGGTGGCAACACCCTGCACGAGTGGGTTGCTGAATATGGCGTTGCACTGTGCGGCGATGAGCTGTATGCCACCGCCTAGCGTGAAGCCCATCAGTATCAAGCTCTCTACAGCGATATTCAGCAGCGTAAAGCGGGTTTTTGCCGAGGTGTAATCGGCGGCTTTTTGATGATCTGACAGCGAAATCTGCGTAGTGAATGCCTCGGGAACGGCGTGGCGATGTGCGGCGATATGCGCCAGATGGCGGCGCGTCAACCAAACTTTGGTGGCGACGGAAAGCCCCCAAGCAGCGATGAATAATAGTGTGAATTGAGAGGCGTTCATGGTTTATTTCGGTGGTTAAGGTAGGGCGGGTTGTGCCACAATGCCCCCACTTTTTATCTTAAATTGGATGCACAGATTATGGCACAAAATCAAAACCACCTTATTTGGATAGACCTTGAAATGACAGGGCTGAACCCGGATACCGACCGCATCATCGAGGCGGCCATTGTGATTACCGATAGCAATTTGGAAACGGTGGCGGAAGCCCCCGTATTGGTGGTGCATCAACCCGATAGCGTGTTAGACGCTATGGATAATTGGAATAAGTCCACGCATGGTAAATCTGGTTTAATTGATCGCGTCAAAGCTTCCACCCTGAGTGAGTCGGAAGTGGAAGCGCAGATGGTGGCATTTATGCAGGAATATGTGCCGACACGCATCTCGCCGATGTGCGGTAATTCCATCTGCCAAGATCGACGTTTCTTGGCGCGTTGGATGCCTAAGTTTGAGGACTATTTCCACTATCGCAACCTTGATGTCAGTACCATCAAAGAGCTTGCCAAACGTTGGAAGCCCGACATGGCCAAGGGAGTCAAAAAACATGGCAAACACGAAGCCCTCGCTGATATTTATGAATCTATTGAAGAAATGAAGCATTACCGCGAGCATTTCTTCAAGCTATAAACCTACGTACCATCTAACCTACTTGAGGAGTTTCTTATGACTGCAACTGCCGTTAAAAAACTGCTGATTGTGGATGACAGCGGTTTTTCCAGAAAAGTGATTCGTAAGCTGATTAGCGATAAACGCCCAGACTGGGAGATTAGCGAAGCCCCTAGTGGTGACGAGGCGGTGGGGTTGGTTGATTTTATAACGCCTGACTACATCACTATGGATATCAATATGCCCGGCATGTTGGGCACGGATGCAGCCGCGCTAATTCTGAAAAAACACCCCGGTATACGTGTGGCGATTTTTTCCGCGAATATCCAAGAGACATTGCAATCTCGTGCTACCGAGGTAGGCGCGCGTTTTGTCTCCAAGCCTGTGACGGAAAAAAGTATCGCTCAAGCCTTGGCCTATTTTGCGGGTGAACAGTGAGTATCTTCAGCGCAGATCAGCTTGATGCCTTAGCCGAAATATTCAATATCGGGGCAGGGCGTGCGGCATCTAGCTTAAGTGAGATTGTCGGTTCACAAGTGGGTTTGTCTGTGCCACGTGTCGAATTTTTCAAATCTTCAGAAATCAATGCGGCCACACTATCATTGCATTCAGAGCGTATTGGTGTCGTGCGGCAGCATTTCAGTGGTTCTCTCGAAGCTGAGGCGATGTTGTTATTTACCGAACAACGCGCCTTGGATATCGTGCGCGACATGATGGGCAGCGATGCTTCTGTTGAAGATTTGGCGGAATATGAGCAAGAAGCAATGTGCGAGTTGGGCAATATTATTTTGAATGCCTGTATCTCGGCGATTGCTGACATCTTGGAAGCTTCACTGCAAACCACTTTGCCCGTTTATTTGGTGGATAGCATTGAGGTTATTTTGGCTCAAGTGATTTCGGAAGCGGGACAGCCCGTGATGTTGGTATTGCACATCGACATGACTATTGAAAAACATGACTCGCAGGGGAACTTGGTCTTTATTCTAAGCTCTGCCTCTCTGGATGAGTTGATGAACCACATCAACCGCTATATTGAAAAAATGTGAGTGAGCGTCTTTGAAATGTCAGCAATCTATAAACCGCAACATGGTATCAATGACTTAATCGTCAACGCGTTAAATTTGGGCGTGGTGGTATTGGATGCTGCGGGGAATGTTTTGGTGTGGAATGATTGGATGGCGCGGCACAGTGGTATTACCCAATTGACCGCTATCGGTAATCCTCTGAACACGGTTTTTGCAACGGGATTGCCGACATCCTTGAATGCAGCATTAGCGAATGTGCGCCGTTATAAGTTGCCCGTGTTACTGTCTAACGCTTTACATCGTCATCCTTTCCCGTTATTTGCTAATCCGCATAAGGAGGGGCAGGAACGCTTGCAGCAATCGGTCAGCATCACACCACTGGAGAATGATTCGGGTGTGCAGTTTTGTCTGATCCAGATTAGTGATCGTTCCACCTCAGTTAAGCGTGAACGCGTGTTACAAGCCCAATCAAATCGTTTTGCTCAAGCCTCTATTCTCGATGGTTTGACGGGCGCATATAACCGCCGCTATTTCGATGAGCGATGCAAGATTGAGCTGTCCAGAGCACAACGTCAGCAACGAGCACTTTCTTTGATTATGATTGATGTAGATCACTTCAAGCTCTACAACGATAACTACGGGCATCCAGCAGGCGATAGCGTGTTAATCAACGTCGTCAACACACTTAAAAAACATATCAATCGTGCGGGGGAGTTGATCGCTCGCTATGGTGGTGAGGAATTCGCAGTGATTTTGCCGGAATCTGATGAACGGGTCAGTCTTGCCTTGGCACAAAAGCTGTGTCACAGCGTGGCGGACTTGCGCATCCCACATAAAGCTTCTCTGGTGACGAGTCACATCACCATTAGCCTAGGGGTGGCGACCTTCTTGTCTGGTGCAAATTGCGATTCTGCTTGTTTGTTGCAATACGCCGATCAAGCTTTATATCTCGCTAAAGAGGCTGGACGTAATCAGGTGGTCGGCCTCACTATCCACGAAGGCAGCCAAGCCAACGCTGCTTGCAATATCACTCCAGCATCTCACTGAGCAACCTCACGCTTTTG
>JAVHPV010000097.1:0-9338 GCA_036170775.1 Gallionella sp.
CTCAATGCTCCGATGCAAGATGTGCATATCGTTTCACCATTGCATCTGTTTTTGATCCACCAAGCGGTTTAGCCTTATGCGAGCTGAAATACGCGAATAGGGTTGTCCAAGCTCAAAGAACTGTATAAGCAGTCTGTCGGCTAACTGGTTATTAGTGGGGTAGGGAGGCTTAACTTAAGTTAGAATGCGCAAAATCTGGTCAGCCTGTTGCTTTATGAATTCTGTTTGGTATTGTTTTGAGGATATAAAAAAACCGCATCCACTTGCTGTTAAGTTGTGGTGCGGTTTTTATTGTATTTGTGGTGCCCAGAAGAGGACTCGAACCTCCACACCTTGCGGCACACGGACCTGAACCGTGCGCGTCTACCAATTCCGCCATCTGGGCTTCAATTTATTGAAGGCGCGCAATTTAATTGTTAAAGGATTTAATGTCAATGAAAAAGAAGAATAATTTGCGATTGCAAGACCCTTATTTAGAGCGTGAGCGTTTGCAATATGAGCAACCTTTGCCGAGTCGGGAATTTGTTTTGCAAGTACTCAGCGAGCAAGGTGCACCTGTTGATGAGGGTGATCTGTTAGGTTTGCTCCACATTGAGGAACACGAGCGTGAGTTGTTTGCGCGCCGCTTGCGTGCCATGGAGCGTGATGGACAGATTATGCGTAATCGCAAGCACGCTATTTGTATCGCCGATAAGTTGGATTTGGTGAAAGGGAAGGTGCAAGGGCATCCTGATGGTTTTGGTTTCTTTGTGCCCGAGGACGGTACGCCCGATATGTTTCTCAGTGAAAAAGAGATGCATAAGGTGTTGCATGGCGATGTGGTGATGGTTCGGCAAGCTGGGGTAGATAGGCGTGGTCGTCCTGAAGCTAAAATTATCGAGGTTTTAGAGCGTGGCAATAATCGTATCGTAGGACGCTTGTTTGCGGAGCATGGTATTCAATTTGTGGTCGCTGAAAATCGTCGTATTTCGCAAGATATTTTGGTTTCGCCCAGTGAGGTGGGAGGTGCTCAGGCTGGGCAAGTGGTGGTGGTGGAAATTTTGCAACATCCCAATAAACATGCGCAGCCTATCGGGCGTATTGTCGAAGTGTTAGGCAATTACGCCGACCCAGGGATGGAAATTGAGATTGCGCTGCGCAAGCATGATTTGCCGTATGAATTTCCACGCGATGTGGCACGCCAAGCTGAGCAGTTCTCCCCCCAAGTGTCTGACAGTGATTGGGCGGGGCGTGAAGATATTCGTAGTCTGCCGTTGGTCACCATAGATGGTGAGACCGCGCGGGATTTTGATGATGCGGTGTATTGCGCACCCGAAAAAGGTGGCTATCGTTTAATCGTGGCGATTGCTGATGTGAGTCATTATGTGCAACCCAATGATGCCTTGGATCGTGAGGCTATTTTGCGGGGAAATTCGGTATATTTTCCGCGCCGCGTGATTCCGATGTTGCCTGAGGAATTATCGAATGGGTTATGTTCGCTTAATCCACAGGTGGATCGTTTGTGTATGGTGTGCGATATGCATATCAGTAATGCGGGCGAGATCGGTAAATATCGTTTTTATCCCTCGGTGATGTATTCCCATGCGCGTCTGACTTATACGCAAGTCGCCGAAATGTTGGCGCAACCCGAAGGCGCATTGGCACAAAGCCAAGCGGACATCGTGCCGCATTTGCAGCATTTACATGATTTGTTTCAAAAGCTATTGAAAGCACGGGCGAAACGTGGAGCAATTGATTTTGAAACGATAGAAACACAGATGATTTTTACCGACCAAGGTAAGATCGAACGCATCGTACCTGTCGTGCGTAATGATGCGCATAAACTCATTGAAGAATGTATGTTGGCGGCCAATGTGTGTGCAGCCGATTATTTGCATACCCATAAACACACGGTGTTATATCGCATCCATGAAGGGCCTACACCTGAGAAGCTTGAGGCATTGCGTGAGTTTATGAAGGAATTCGGTTTGCAACTTACGGGTGAAGATGATCCGCAAGCTGCCGACTACTCTAAATTATTAAAACGTATCCAAGGTCGCCCCGATGCAGCTTTGTTGCAAACGGTGATGCTGCGTTCTTTGCGTCAAGCTAAATATGATCCTGAGAACGTGGGGCACTTTGGTCTGGGCTATGAGGCTTATACCCATTTCACTTCGCCGATTCGCCGTTATCCTGATTTGCTGGTACATCGCGCTATCAAGGCGGTGTTGCAAGGAAAACAATATAAACCGTCGCAAAAATGGACTGAATTAGGCACGCATTGTTCTATGACCGAACGTCGCGCTGATGATGCGACCCGCGATGTTGAGGCATGGCTGAAGTGCTTTTATATGCGTGATCATCTGGGGAGTGTGTTTACGGGCACGGTTTCTTCAGTGACAGGTTTTGGTATGTTCGTGTCGCTGGATGATTTATATGTGGAAGGTTTGGTGCATATCTCCGAATTAGGCAAGGACTACTACCATTTTGATGCAGCCAAGCACCAACTATTAGGCGAACGTACTGGGCAGCGTTATCGTTTGGGAGACCGTGTCACGGTGCGCGTTGTCAAAGTGGATATGGAAAGCACCAAAATAGACTTCGTGTTGCAAGATCAACATGAGGTTGAAGGGGGAAATGATGAAGAGCCCTCCCAACCCTTAAAAAAATCCACACCCGCTAAAAAATCAAGTGTCAAAGTGAGCAGCTCAGCTAAGGGAAAAAAGAAAAATGGCTGATTTACGATTGATTTACGGTTTCCATGCGGTGACTGCGCGGATACGCCAAAATCCTGAGGGCGTGCTGGAGGTGTATCTGCAAGCACAGCGTCAAGATCCTCGTATGCGTGACCTCATTAAGTTGGCTGAAGAAAATGCTGTGCGCGTCATTCCCATTGAGGCTAAACGTTTAGACGGAATGGCAGGGAGTGGGCGACATCAAGGGGTTGCGGCACGCGTGGATGCGTCGCGTCGCGTACAACATTTATCCGATGTGCTGGATACCTTGACTGAGCCGCCATTATTGTTGGTGTTAGATGGTGTGCAAGATCCGCATAATCTGGGTGCGTGTTTGCGTAGTGCCGATGCTTTTGGTGTGCATGCGGTGATTGCGCCTAAAGATAGAGCGGTCGGAATTACGGCGACGGTGGAAAAAGTGGCGTGCGGTGCGGCTGAGACAGTGCCTTATATTACAGTGACCAATTTAGCCCGTACTTTGCGCGAATTGCAGGAACGTGATATTTGGGTAGTGGGTGCAGCGGGCGAAGCCGAGCAAGATTTGCATAGCTTTAAGCATACTCGTGCGCTAGCTTGGGTATTAGGCGCAGAAGGGGAAGGGTTGCGGCGTTTAACGCGCGATACCTGCGATGAGTTGGTGCGCATCCCGATGCTGGGTAGCGTAGAAAGTCTCAATGTGTCGGTGAGCGCGGGCATTTGCCTATTTGAAGCTAGAAGACAGCGTGGATGATGCACTGTGTTAGTGTTGTTTTTTCGCAACAGGCGTGTCTAAAAAGGGCTAATTGTGTAGAATCGCGCTCAATATAAAAAGTTGGTTCAGGTTGGCGGGTTTTTAAGTATCGAATTTAACGTAATTTTTAAAGGGGTAAACATGAAGAAAAGCACTCTCAGTATCGTATTGGCAACTGCATTGTTGGGCATGACTGTTGCACAAGCGAGCGAATTTGACGGCGGCTGGATTGGCGGCAAAATTGGTAGTAATAGTTCCAATGCTACTGGCGTAGATACCAAGAACGCTGGTACTTATGGTTTGGAAGGTGGTTACAACTGGAATATGGGTGGCTTTTTGTTGGGTGTTGACGGTTTTGTTGACTCCAATCGTAGCGCAACACATACACCTGGTTTGGTAAATTACGGTAGTAGTGCTTATGGCTTGGATGCCAAGTTGGGTTTGCCTGCGGGCAACTGGTTGCCCTACGCCAAAGTTGGTTACGCACGTACTAATGGGAATGGTGCTGCCAATGCGATTGGTAGTGGTGATGTTCATCTGGGTTTAGGGGTTGAGTACAAGTTTGCTCCTCACTGGAGTGTTGCGGGTGAGTACACCAATGCTAGTGCAAAGACTAATGGTGTTAAGTTGAACAACAACAACCTGACGCTTGGCATCAATTACTACTTTGATGAGCCTTACGTTGCACCTGCTGTCGTGGCTGCTGTAGCACCTGTAGTAGTTAAAGCTGCTGAGCCAAAACCAGCTCCAGCACCTGTTTACAAGACTATTTTCAGCGACAAGCCAGTAACAATCGAAGGCGCAAACTTTGATACAAATTCATCCAAGCTGAAACCAACAGCTGATGGAAAGCTGAACGAAGTTGTTGATTTTGCAGCGAAGTACCCAGCAACCAGCTTGGCCGTCTCTGGTCACACTGATAGCCGTGGTTCTGAGAAACTGAATCAAAAATTGTCTACAGCGCGTGCTGAGTCTGTGAAGGCTTATTTGGTTAAGAAAGGCGTTGCTGCTGATCGCATCGCAACCAAGGGCGAAGCTTCTACTCGTCCAGTGGGCGACAACAAGACTAAACAAGGTCGCGCACAGAACCGTCGTGTTGAAATCAATGCGGTTGTTCGAGAAGAAAAGAAAGTTCTAGTAGAGTAATCTCACTGTTACCTATTAGTGAATAAAAGCGGGCTGGAAACAGTCCGCTTTTTTGTTGTCTATCAATCGCAATCTCGATGTTAAGATAACGCCTCTAATTATCTTAATCGCTTCTTTATGAAACTCGCCATTGCCCAACTCAATAGCCATGTAGGCGATCTCGCTGGGAACACACAAAAAATCTTGCATTATGCTGAGCAGGCGCGGCAACAAGGCGCAAGTTTGATGCTGACTCCAGAGCTCAGTCTGTGTGGCTATCCTCCGGAAGATTTATTGTTGCGGGATGGCTTTGTGCATTCTTGCCAGCAAGCCTTGCTTGATTTGGCTGCTGCGATAGGTGATTTTTCGGTGGTGGTAGGGCATCCACAGCGTGTGCATGGCAAGCTTTATAACGCCGCTTCGTTATTGCGTCATGGCAAGGTGGAAGCAACTTACCTCAAGCATTTCTTGCCCAATTATGCCGTGTTCGATGAGGAGCGTTATTTTGCAGCAGGGACCGATGCTTGCGTGTTTGAGTTGCAGGGGGTGCGATTTGGCTTGAATATCTGCGCTGATGTTTGGGAATCTGAGGCTGCACAACAAGCCCAAGCTGCGGGCGCACAAATTTTGTTGGTGCTGAATGCTTCACCTTTTGCCTTGCATAAACAACAAGGCCGTTACGCGGTGGTGCGTGACCGTATTACCGAAACAGGCATGTCGGTGGTTTACGCCAATAGGGTGGGTGGGCAGGATGAGCTCATCTTTGATGGCAATTCATTTGCCATGGATAGCAGTGGCAAGTTGGTTGCGCAAAGTTTGCATTGTGAAGAAACCCTGATGCTGCTGGATATTGCTGAAAATGCGTGCCCGAGTGGGGTGTTATGCGCCCCCCTGACTCTGGAGGCAGAGGTCTATCAAGCTTTGTGTTTGGGCGTGCGGGATTACATTGGTAAAAATCGTTTTCCTAGCGTTTTGTTGGGCTTTTCGGGCGGGATTGATTCGGCCTTGACCTTGGCGATTGCAGTGGATGCATTAGGTGTTGATAAAGTGCATGCAGTGATGATGCCCTCTCCTTATACCGCACAAATTAGCGTGGATGATTCCCGTGAAATGGTTAAAACGCTCGGTGTGCGTTATGACGAATTTTCCATCACTCCGATGTTTGAGAGTTATCTGGCAACATTAGCCGATTGTTTCGCTGGGCGCGCTGTTGATACGACTGAGGAAAATCTGCAAGCGCGGATTCGTGGTGCGTTATTGATGGCGATGTCTAACAAATTTGGCTCGTTGGTGTTGACCACAGGTAACAAGTCTGAGATGAGTGTCGGTTATGCGACCCTGTATGGCGATATGGCGGGTGGTTTTGCGGTGCTTAAGGATGTGAATAAAAATTTAGTCTACCGTCTGGCGCGTTATCGCAACACGCTGGGTGGGGCGATTCCTGAACGTATCATCACGCGTGCCCCCAGTGCTGAATTACGTGCCAATCAGACTGACCAAGATAGCCTACCTCCCTATGATGTGTTGGATGGTATCGTCGAAAAGTATGTCGAGAGAAACCTGTCTATCAATGACATTATCGAATGTGGCTATACCGAAGCAGATGTACGTCGTGTTGTGCACTTGATACGTGTCAGTGAATACAAGCGCCGCCAGTCCGCAGTAGGGATACGTATCACTGAACGCGGCTATGGTAAGGACTGGCGATACCCAATTACTGTGCGTTATCAAGATTCGTTCTGACGAATGTTGTAAGTTAATTCCAATTGGGCGCGAGTTTTGCTACAATGCGCCCCGTTTTTAGATGGGCTTTAGGCCCGTTTTTTATTTGTGGAATGCAATTATGGATGTGCTAAAGCTGGTTGAAACGACTGTAAATGGCTTGGGTTATGAGTTGGTTGATTTGGAACGCTCAGGGCGCGGCTTGTTGCGCGTGTTTATTGATAAACCTGAGGGTATCTCGGTAGAAGATTGTCAGTTGGTGAGCAATCAGTTGACGCGTCTATTCATGGTTGAAAATATTGACTATGACCGTTTAGAGATTTCATCCCCAGGCTTGGATAGGCCGCTAAAAAAAGCAGCGGATTTCATTCGCTTTGCTGGAGAAAAAGCGCAGCTTAAGTTGCGTATGCCGCTGGCTGGGCGTAAGAGTTTTGTGGGAGTCATTGGCGCGCTTAACGAAGGTGTTTTGCAGCTAGAGGTAGAAGGTACGGTGGTAGAGATAGAACTCGCCAATTTGGATAAGGCACGTTTAGTGCCCACTTTTTAGTTTATATCGCTTGCTTTGATCTAATTTGGTCAAGGTGTTCGGGTCATCAGTTGGAGAATCATATGAGTCGTGAAGTTTTGTTGCTAGTAGATGCGTTGTCCCGTGAAAAAAACGTAGACAAAGAAATTGTATTTGGTGCCTTAGAGTCTGCGTTGGCATCGGCAACCAAAAAGCGTTTTGCGGATGAAGCTGATGTGCGTGTTGCCATAGACCGCAATACGGGCGAATACGAATCTTTCCGTTGCTGGGAAGTGATGGACGATGAGACCTTTGAAACGCCTGATTTGCATATCAAGTTGGAAGAGGCGCGCAAACATGATGCCGAGATTCAATTAGGCGAATTCATTGAAGAGCCCTTGGAAAATATCGACTTCGGTCGTATTGGTGCACAAGCGGCCAAACAAGTGATTTTCCAAAAAATTCGTGATGCCGAGCGCGAACAAGTGTTAAGCGACTTTTTGGATCGTAAAGATCATTTGGTGTCTGGTACGGTGAAACGTTTGGAGCGCGGTAATGCACTGCTCGAGTTTGGCAAGATTGAAGCATTGTTACCCCGAGATCAAATGATCCCGAAAGAAAATATGCGCGTGGGTGATCGTGTCAAAGCTCACTTGCTACGAATTGATCGCGGTGCACGGGGGCCTCAAGTGATTCTGTCGCGCACCTCTTCTGAGTTGCTGGTGAAATTATTTGAACTTGAAGTTCCTGAAATTGAAGAAAAATTGTTGGAAATCGTGAGTGCGGCACGTGATCCAGGTTCGCGCGCCAAAATTGCGGTGAAGTCTAACGATGCACGGATTGACCCGATTGGTACTTGCGTGGGGATGCGTGGTTCGCGTGTGCAAGGCGTGACCAATGAATTAGCTGGCGAACGTGTTGACATCATCCTGTGGTCAGAAGACCCTGCCACTTATGTGATCAATGCGCTTGCTCCTGCTGAAATTAGCGGCATCGTAGTAGATGAAGATCGTCACAGTATGGATGTGGTGGTGGAGGAAGAAAACCTTGCGCAAGCCATTGGACGCGGCGGACAAAATGTTCGCTTGGCCAGTGAATTGACGGGTTGGGAACTCAACATTATGACCGTCGAACAATCCAGTGAAAAACATAACGAAGAGTTTTCTAAGGTACGTGCCGTGTTCATGGAAAAGCTGGACGTGGATGCCGAAGTGGCGGACATCTTGGTACAAGAAGGCTTTAATACCCTAGAGGAAGTGGCTTACGTGCCTGTGGACGAAATGTTGGAAATTGAGGCTTTCGATGAGGCGACGGTGGAAGAGTTGCGTAGTCGTGCGCGCAATGTTTTGTTGACCGAAGCGATTGCCAAAGAAGAAAAGGTTGAACACGGTATTGAAGACCTGCTCAAGCTGGAGGGGATGGATGAGGCGACTGTCCATGCGTTGTCGGCGAAAGATGTGACGACGCAAGAGCAGTTGGCTGATTTGGCAGTGGATGAATTGGTTGAAATGACGGGTATGGATGCTGAGCGTGCGAACGCATTGATTATGGCTGCACGTGCGCCATGGTTTGCCTAATTAGCGAGTCGAGTGGTTAGTGGTGTTGTCTAAAGGATGGTAATGGGAAAATTGAACGTAGCGCAGTTTGCAACCGAACTGGGTCTGCCAGTTGCTTTGCTGCTGGAGCAGTTGCGCACTGCTGGGGTTAACAAAGAGCAGGATTCTGACTTGATTTCTGAAAAGGACAAGGCTCAATTGCTTGATCATCTACGCGATGCGCATGGTGGCGATAAGCCCGCCAAGAAAATCACCTTGGCGCGTCGTGAAACCACGGAAATTAAGAAATCCGATAGTACGGGTCGTGCTCGTACCATCCAAGTCGAGGTGCGTAAGCGTCGCGTGGTCGGCCCTGTAGAGGTTGCGGCCGCTCCTATTCCTGCTCCAGTAGCACCCCCTAAAGTTGCCCCAGCCAAGCTGCTCGATGAGCAAGAATTAGCGGCGCGTGAGCAAGAGGCGCGTTTGCAAGCTGAATTGGCCGCGCGTCAAGCGGCGGAGCTGCAAGCTAAAATGGCACGCACTAAAGCAAAAGTGACCGAAACAATTGAACCTGTAGCCGCTGTACCCGCCGCGCCAGCCAGCGAAGTGGTGAGTGAGCAAGCGCAGCAGCCAGTGGTGTCAGAACCTGTAGTGAAGGCCGTCGTTGCGGATACTCCCACCCCAGTGATTGGCGCGCCTGTGATGCGTCGTATGGCTAGACCTCAGCCTAAGCCAGTGGTTGTTGAAGTACCCGCCGTTGCTGCAACTCCAGTCGTCGCGCCCAATGAAGGAACTTTACATAAGCCGACGCCGAAACCTGGCGATAAGGTAGAGCGCGCTAAACCGAATAAATCTGCCGATAAACAGCCTGCTGCGCGGGATGACGCAGGCGGACATAAACGTCCTGTGGGTAAACAGGATAACAAGCTGGGTACGCGCACCGGTGCATGGGCGACCCCTGTGCGAGGCAAGCGTCATGACAAACATAGCAAACAGGTGGCTGTCCC
>JAVHPV010000097.1:9438-16019 GCA_036170775.1 Gallionella sp.
CGACCCCTGTGCGAGGCAAGCGTCATGACAAACATAGCAAACAGGTGGCTGTCCCCGCCGCAGGCGAATCCTTCAATATGCCGACTGAGACGATCGTGCATGAGGTTGCTATTCCAGAAACTATTTCTGTTGCCGAGCTGGCGCAAAAAATGTCCATCAAAGCGGCTGAAGTGATTAAGGCTCTGATGAAAATGGGTTCGATGGTCACCATCAACCAAGTGCTTGACCAAGAAACTGCCATGATTGTGGTGGAAGAACTTGGGCATATCGCCAAGGCTGCTAAGCTGGATGACCCCGATGCCTATTTACTCGATACCACGGAACATACCGATGCTGTTATGGAGGCGCGAGCCCCTGTGGTGACCGTGATGGGACACGTGGATCATGGTAAAACTTCGTTGTTGGACTATATTCGTCGCACTCGCGTTGCGTCAGGCGAAGCGGGCGGTATCACGCAGCACATTGGTGCTTATCACGTGAATACGCCGCGCGGCATGATTACCTTCCTAGATACCCCAGGTCACGAAGCCTTTACGGCAATGCGCGCGCGCGGAGCAAAAGCTACCGACATCGTTGTTTTGGTGGTAGCGGCAGATGATGGCGTGATGCCACAAACCAAAGAGGCGATTGCCCATGCCAGAGCGGGGAATGTACCTTTGGTCGTGGCTGTCACCAAAATCGACAAACCTGATGCGAATAGCGAGCGCGTTAAACAAGAGTTGGTCGCAGAAGGTGTCGTGCCTGAAGATTGGGGTGGTGATGCGATGTTCGTTGAGGTTTCTTCTAAAACAGGGCAGGGCATTGATCAATTGCTTGAAGGCGTGTTGTTACAAGCCGAAGTGTTGGAATTAAAAGCACCACGTGCTGCCCTAGCTAAGGGCTTGGTGATTGAGGCACGTTTGGATAAGGGCAAAGGCCCAGTGGCGACGGTGTTAGTGCAATCTGGCACGATGAAACGTGGGGATGCCGTGTTGGTGGGCTCGGTATTTGGTCGCGTCAGAGCCATGCTCGATGAAAGCGGCAAAACCATCCATGAAGCGGGTCCCTCTATTCCCGTTGAGATTCAAGGCTTGTCTGAAGTACCTGATGCAGGCGAAGAGCTGATGGTGTTGTCGGATGAAAAACGCGCCCGTGAAATTGCTTTGTTCCGTCAGGGGAAATATCGCGGTGTGAAACTCGCCAAACAACAAGCGGCTAAGCTGGAAAATATGTTCGAGCAAATGGCTGAGGGCGAAGTGCGCACACTCTCGTTAATTGTGAAGTCAGATGTACAAGGCTCTGCCGAAGCGATCGCGCAATCATTGCAAAAACTTTCGACCAACGAAGTCAAAGTGAATTTGATTCACGGCGGGGTGGGGGCTATCAGTGAGTCAGATGTCAATCTGGCCGTGGCTTCTAAAGCCATTGTGATTGGCTTTAACACTCGCGCTGATGCGGCGGCACGTAAGTTAGCTGAGTCGGCAGGCGTGGACATTCGCTACTACAACATCATTTATGCCATGGTTGATGAGATTAAAGCGGCACTGTCAGGCATGTTGGCTCCTGAGAAACGTGAAAGCATTATGGGGATGGTTGAGGTGCGGCAAGTCTTTACCGTCTCTAAGATCGGAACGATTGCGGGTTGTATGGTGCTGGAAGGCATTATTAAACGTGGTGCTAAAGTCCGTGTGCTGCGCAACAACGTCGTGATCCACGATGGTGAATTGGATTCCTTGAAACGCTTTAAGGATGACGTAAAAGAAGTGCGCAATAACTTTGAATGTGGTCTGTCGTTGCGTGGCTATAACGATTTGGTGGTCGGCGATAAGCTGGAAGCCTACGAAATTATTGAGGTTGCACGCGCACTGTAATGGCTAATTTCGCACGTACTGACCGCGTTGCACAACAAATGCAACGCGAAATTGCCGAGTTGATTCGCCTTGAGATCAATGACCCTCGGGTGCGCTTAGTGACTATTACTGGCGTGGAAGTGGCGGGTGATTACTCGCACGCCAAAATTTTCTTCACCCGACTTGATGGCAAGCACGCTGAAGCCTTGCAAGGGTTAGAGCGTGCGGCGGGTTTCTTGCGTAGTCAATTATCACGTAGCCTCAAGCTGCGCATCATGCCGCAATTGCACTTCACCTATGATGCTTCGGTGGAGCGTGGCAGCCATTTATCACAACTCATCGAGCAAGCGGTGGCGAGCGACAAGCTCAATTCAAATCACACCGAAGAATAATCCGATGGCGCGCACCTACCGTCCTTTAACGGGTGTTTTGCTATTCGACAAACCGCTGGAATTAAGCTCGAACGATGCCTTGCAAAAAGTGCGTCGCTTATTCCAAGCCGAAAAAGCGGGACACACCGGCACGCTCGACCCCTTGGCGACAGGATTGCTGCCGATTTGCTTCGGCGAAGCCACAAAATTTTCCAACGCGCTGCTGGATGCCGATAAAACCTACCGCGCTTTGTTGCGTCTTGGGCAAACCACCACGACGGGAGATGCAGAAGGCGCAATCCTGAGTGAGTGCGCAGTGGGGGTGACACAGGCCGAAGTCGATGCTGTACTGGCAAAATTCCTCGGCCCGATTCAACAACTTCCGCCTATGTATAGCGCGCTTAAACATCAGGGCAAACCGCTCTACGAATATATCCGCAAAGGCGAAACCATAGAACGGGAGTTACGCGATGTGGTTATCCATGAGTTGCAACTACACTGTTTTGCAGGGAATGAAATTGATTTGTCGGTGCGTTGCAGCAAAGGCACTTACGTGCGCACCTTGGCTGAAGATATTGGTGCGGCCTTGGGCTGTGGGGCACATTTAATTGGCTTACGCCGTACGGCGATTGCACATTTTTCTTTGACGGATGCGTTCACGTTACCAGCGTTAAGCGAAATGACGGTTGAGGCGAGGGATGCAAAATTGCTCCCCTTGACTGCCTTGATGCCGAATATGCCCACATTTAATTTGGACGCGGTGCAAGTTAAGCGGCTGGCACAAGGACAACGGCTGGCAGTAGATGCGGGTGTACCTGATGGAAAAATTGCTTTGTATGGTCCGCAGGGGTTTGTTGGGGTGGGTTTGTTGCAAGGTCGCCGTTTAGCCCCAGAGCGATTGTTATCAGACATTGCGAAGCAAGCGGCGCAGATTGATCCAAATGGAAATTTGGGGTTGAGTAATCAAGGCATTCAAGGTTAGAATGCGCAACTTTTTTTAGGAGTGTAAAACCAATGGCAATTACTGCTGCGCAAAAAGCGCAAATCGTTTCTGACTTTCAACGTGCTAAAAGTGATACGGGATCTCCCGAAGTGCAAGTGGCTTTGATTACTGCGCGCATTACTTATTTGACTGAGCATTTCAAAGAGAACGCCAAAGATCACCACTCTCGTCGTGGCTTGTTGCGCTTGGTTAGTCGTCGTCGTAAGTTGCTTGATTATCTGAAGAGCAAAAATGAGGCAGGCTATCGTGCCCTCATCGAACGCTTAGCAATTCGTAAATAAAAAAATGTATTTAGCGGGTCGCTCAGGCGGCCCGTGTTGTTTTAACCCGTCTATTTTTCGCAGGGCGCGGTGTCGCGTCAGGCATATCACGAGGAGTTCATCTTGAGTCACTACAAAAAAACAATCACTTTTGGCAATCATCAACTCACGCTTGAAACAGGTGAAATTGCCCGTCAAGCCAGTGGCGCAGTCATGGTTAGTTTGGATGACACCGTGGTATTGGTTACCGTGGTGGGGCGTAAAGATGCCAAGCCCGAGCAGGATTTTTTCCCTTTAACCGTGGATTACCAAGAAAAGACTTACGCCGCTGGCAAGATTCCTGGCAGCTTCTTCAAGCGTGAAGGCCGCCCTAGCGAAAAAGAGATTTTGACCTCACGCCTGATTGATCGCCCACTGCGTCCGCTGTTCCCAGAGAGCTTCTACAACGAAGTGCAGATTGTGGCGACAGTGATGTCTTCAGATAGCGAAATTGATTCAGATATTCCGTCCGTGATTGGTGCTTCTGCTGCGCTGGCTATCTCAGGCATCCCTTTTGATGGCCCTATTGGCGCGGCTCGTGTGGGCTACGCTAACGGACAATACTTGTTGAACCCAACTGCCACTGAACTGCAAACCTCCGAATTGGATTTGGTAGTAGCAGGGACTGACCGTGCGGTGTTGATGGTTGAATCTGAAGCGCAGCAATTATCAGAAGAGGTCATGCTGGGCGCGGTGATGTTCGGTCACGAACAAATGCAAGTGGTTATCCAAGCTATCAGCGAAATGGCGGATGCCGTGGGTGCGCCCGCTTGGGACTGGGCCGCTCCTGCGAAAAATGAGGCGCTGATTGCGCAAATCGAAGCACTGGCTCAAGAACCATTGCAACAAGCGTATGCCATTCGCTCTAAACAAGCGCGTACTGAAGCAGTGGCAGCGGTGCACGCCAAGGTGATGGAAGCCGTTGCGGCTGACGTGGAAAAGAACCAAGTTAATGATTTATTCAGCGCGCTAGAAGCCAAAATTGTGCGTGGTCAAATTTTGAATGGCGAGCCGCGCATTGATGGTCGTGATACACGCACCGTGCGCCCAATCACCATCCGTAACGGCGTGTTGGCACGCACTCACGGCTCTACTTTATTCACGCGTGGCGAAACCCAAGCGGTGGTCGTGGCGACCTTGGGAAGTTTGCGTGATGCGCAAAAAGTGGACGCACTGCAAGGCGAATATAGCGACCGCTTTATGTTGCACTACAACTTCCCTCCTTATGCAACAGGCGAAACAGGGCGTGTCGGTACACCAAAACGCCGCGAAATTGGTCATGGTCGCTTAGCTAAGCGCGCGCTGGTCGCAGTGCTCCCTAGTGAAGAAGATTTTGGCTATGCAATGCGCGTTGTTTCAGAAATCACCGAATCCAATGGTTCTAGCTCGATGGCCTCAGTATGCGGCGGCTGCTTGTCATTGCTTGATGCAGGTGTGCCGCTCAAAGCGCATGTGGCAGGTATCGCGATGGGCTTGATTAAAGAAGGCAACCGTTTTGCTGTGTTGACCGACATTTTGGGTGACGAAGATCATCTGGGTGATATGGACTTTAAGGTGGCCGGCTCTGAAACTGGGGTGACCGCCTTGCAAATGGACATCAAAATCAATGGCATTACCAAAGAAATCATGCAGGCTGCGTTAGTCCAAGCACGCGAAGGCCGTATGCACATTCTTGGCTTGATGAAAAATTCTTTGCCAACGGCGCGTACCGAGGTTTCCGAGTTCGCCCCACGCATGATTAAGATGAAAATCAATGCAGACAAGATTCGTGATGTGATCGGCAAGGGTGGTGCGGTGATCCGTGCGCTGACTGAAGAAACTGGCACGACCATTGATATTGATGACAACGGCAATATCACCATTTCTTGCGTGAGTGGCGAAGCGGGTGAGTTGGCTAAAAAACGCATCGAAGATATTGTTGCAGACGTAGAGGTGGGCAAAGTGTATGAAGGCCCTGTGGTTAAATTATTGGACTTCGGCGCACTGATCAATATCTTGCCAGGTAAGGATGGCTTGTTGCACATTTCACAAATCGCTCATGAGCGTGTGAATGCGGTGACGGATCACCTCAAAGAAGGTCAAGTGGTTAAAGTTAAACTGTTGGAATTGGACGATAAAGGCCGTATGAAGCTGAGTATGAAGGCACTGATTCCTCAACCTGAAAAAGCTGCACCTGCACCCGCCGCAGAGTAATTTTCTGCGGTGCATAAAAAAAGCCTCAGCTAAAAACTGGGGCTTTTTTACGCCCTGAATTTAACAGGGCAAGTCGGTTGTGGCGTTTATTTAGCGACTTGACGTTCGCGGATTTCGTCCAACGTCTTGCAGTCAATACACAGGGTTGCGGTGGGGCGCGCTTCCAAGCGATTCAAGCCAATTTCCACACCGCAGTTGTCGCAAAAACCATAATCGCCAGAATCAATTCTCGCCAACATTTTGTCGATGTTTTTAATCAGTTTGCGTTCACGGTCACGATTCCGCAGCTCTAAACTCATATCCGATTCTTGGGTAGCTCGGTCATTGGGATCAGCAAAAACCGTAGCTTCATCCTGCATGGTGTGCACAGTGCGATCAATGTCTGCACCGAGTCCCGATTTAATCGCATTAAGCACATTGCGAAAATGATCGAGCTGTTTAGGATTCATGTACTCCTCGCCTTTTTTCACTTTGTAAGGGGCGGAAGTTTTTTCTAGCTGTACTGGCATGACACTTCTCCAACGGGGTAAAAAATAAAGTGCGCTTTAATATCAGAAAGCAGCAGCTAGGGCAACTTTTTTTACAAACTATGTTTGTAAGCTAACGCGCCGCAGCCAGAAATAAAAACAGGCTGGGGCGTTTGTTTAATGCTGGTGGGGGGGCTTTTTTCCATTGTGCGATGCTGCGGGTTTGAATTTGCTCGGTAGGCAGGGTGATGTCGCAAGCAATGCACAGTCGCGTGGTTGCAGCGCAGTGATTCAGCAGGCTGGCAAACAGTTTATCGTTACGATAGGGCGTTTCAATAAATAGCTGTGTTTGTTGTCGCTTGCTCGATTCCGCTTCCAGCAGGGCGAGCATTTTTTTGCGTTCCTGTTCTTCAATCGGC
>JAVHPV010000098.1:0-3256 GCA_036170775.1 Gallionella sp.
CAAAAATTACAAGATGAAGTGCGCGTGGATTATGAGCGTTATGAATTCCACTTTGCGGTGCAAAAGTTGCTGGCATTCTGCTCCGAAGACTTGGGGAGTTTTTATCTCGACATCCTGAAAGACCGTCTCTATACCACAGGCGAAAAATCTACCGCACGTCGCTCGGCGCAAAATGCGCTGTATCACATCACGCAATGTTTACATCGCTTGATGGCACCCATTTTGAGTTTTACGGCTGAAGAGGTGCATGAGGTGTTGAGTGGTTGTGACGATGCCAGTGTGTTTGTTGGTGAGTGGTATGCGCTGCCTGAGTTACAAAATAGTGAAGATTTATTTGTGCGCTGGGCGACTGTGCGCACGCTGCGTGCCGAGGTGCAAAAGCGTCTGGAAGAATTGCGTGCTGCGGGTACGATAGGCTCATCGCTGCAAGCTGAAGTTGCGGTGTTTGTGAATGATGCGAGCTATCAAGCGTTGAGTGTATTAGGCGACGATTTGAAATTCGTGCTTATTACCTCAGCCGCAACTTTGTATGGCGGCTCGGAGGGTGATACTGTTCGTGTTGAGGCAAGGGCTTCTGTCAATGGCAAATGCGAGCGTTGTTGGCATTACCGTGACGATGTGGGCGGTGATGCCATCCATCCCACAATTTGCGGACGTTGCGTGAGTAATCTGTATGGTGAGGGCGAGGTGCGCACCTATGCCTAGCCGTTGGTTGGTGCTCGCGGCACTGGTGATTCTGCTCGACCAATTCAGCAAGCTGTGGATCAGTAGCCATTTTGTCTATGGCGAAAGCCTCACCTTGCTGAGTGTGTTTGACTTGGTGCTGGCACACAATACGGGCGCGGCTTTCAGCTTTTTGAGTGATGCGGGGGGGATGCAACGCTGGTTGTTCACAGGCATCGCTATCATTGCTTCGGTTTGGATCATCATGTTGTTGCGCAAACATGCGACGCAAACTTTGTTTGCTTTGGCGTTGAGCTTGATATTGGGCGGCGCATTAGGCAATTTGATTGATCGTATTGCCTATGGTTACGTGGTGGATTTTTTATCCTTCCATTGGGACTCACATTATTTCCCCGCATTTAATTTAGCGGATTCCGCGATTAGTTGCGGTGCGGCATTATTGATCTGGGAAAGCTTCACGGAGAAAAAACATGGAACTGAGGCTCGCTAATCCGCGTGGTTTTTGCGCAGGAGTAGATCGTGCGATAGAAATTGTTGAACGTGCATTAGCCTTGCACGGCGCGCCTATCTACGTACGCCATGAAGTAGTGCATAACAAATTTGTGGTGGAAGGCTTACGTGCTAAAGGCGCGGTGTTCATCGAAAAACTTACCGATGTGCCCAGCGGTAGCATTTTGATTTTCAGTGCGCATGGCGTACCGCAAGTGGTGCGCCGTGAAGCCGAGGCGCGTGGATTAACCGTGTTCGATGCGACTTGTCCGCTGGTGACCAAAGTGCATATCGAAGTGTCGCGACTGCGTGAACAGCACAAAGAAATCATCATGATTGGTCATAAAGGGCATCCCGAAGTCGAGGGGACGATGGGGCAGTCGGAAAGCGGTATGTATCTGGTGGAAACTCCCGAGGATGTCAATAAACTTAAGGTGCATGATGCGCAGAACTTGGCTTATGTGACACAAACCACGCTGTCGGTAGACGATGCCAGCAGCATTATTGCCGCGCTCAAGACTCGCTTCCCTTTCATCACAGGGCCGAAAAAAGATGATATTTGCTATGCCACACAAAATCGTCAAGACGCTGTCAAGATGCTGGTGAAGCAATGTGATGCGGTGATTGTAGTGGGGTCTCCCAATAGCTCGAACTCCAATCGTTTACGTGAAGTGGCGGCCAATGTGGGTATCTCAGCTTATCTGGTGGATGATGCCAGCGATTTGCGCGCCGAATGGTTTGCTGGCAAAGCACGCATTGGTATTAGCGCAGGAGCATCCGCACCCGAAGTGTTGGTGCAGGGCGTGATACAGCGTTTGCAGCAACTGGGTGGCGGGGCGGTGATCGAGTTGCAAGGCATTACGGAAAACGTCGTATTTCCCTTACCTAAGACACTCATTCCTATCACGGTGCAATCTTAATGATGGCTTGCTATGCACACTGATTTTCTCATTGTTGGTGCGGGCGCGGTTGGACTCACTAGCGCGCAAGCCTTGCTGCAAGCGGGTTACAACGTGACCGTGTTGGAACGTGGCGCAGTGGGGCAAGAGGCTTCGTGGGCGGGGGGAGGTATTATGTCGCCCTTGTGTCCGTGGGACTATCGTGAGCCCGTGACGCGCCTCGCATTGCGCAGTATGCGCATGTTGGGCGATGTCGCCGCGCTGCTACATGCCACCACCGGCATCGATCCCGAATATCAGCGCAGCGGTATGTTAGTGCTGCCGCCCTTTGCCGACGATCTAGCCAAAACTTGGTGTACTGAACACGATTTTTCGATGCAGTCCATCGACTTGAGTACCCAGTTCAGCACGCTGACAGGACAAGGAATTCTGCTGCCAGAGGTGGCACAAGTGCGTAATCCCCGTTTGTTAAGAGCCTTACGCCGTCGTGTCGAAATACTCGGTGGCGTGATTCACGAACACAGCGAAGTACAAGAATTTGTACGTGAGGGGAATGCCATTCAGGCGGTGCGCACCCCTCAAGCAAGCTACACGGCGGATGCCTTTGTGGTAACCGCAGGCGCGTGGAGCAAGGTGCTGTTAGGGGAATATGCGCAACACCTCGACATCAAGCCAATACGCGGGCAAATTTTATTGTTTAAGTTTGATGCCGCTCCTTTTCAACACATCCTATTGAAACAAGACTTGTATCTGATTCCGCGTCGTGATGGGCATGTGCTGGTGGGTAGCACCTTAGAAGATGTTGGCTTCGATAAATCCACCACCCAGTCTGCTCGACTCAGTTTATTGTCCCGAGTCTACGAGATTTTTCCAGACTGGCGAAACGTAGAACCCATTCGTCATTGGGCTGGATTTCGGCCAGGTTCCCCTGACAACATTCCTACCATAGGTCGTCATCCAACCATTCCTAATCTATATGCCAATACGGGACATTTCCGTTATGGCGTTACCATGTCGCTGTCCAGTGCAGAATTATTGCTGAATGAAATCGAAGGCGAGCCACAAGCACTGCAAATAGATGCTTACCGCTGGCAGTAAGCAACACTTTTCAACTATAATCGCCGCCGTTTTTGCTGGAGTAGCTCAGTCGGTAGAGCAACGCACTCGTAACGCGTAGGTCGGAG
>JAVHPV010000099.1:0-3230 GCA_036170775.1 Gallionella sp.
AACCAATCGAGCCTGGCCTTGTTGCCCACGCCATTGGCGGTGGTATCTAAATTGATTGAGAGTGGCTGTTGGGTTTTGGCATCCACGCCATTTGGATAACCTGCTTCAGCGAGCAAACGCTGCGCCTCGCGGATAGGTTTGCGTTTGGCCGCCCCATCCACCCAATCATAGACATAGGGATTGATTCCTGCCTGTCCGTCACGATAACCAAAGATGCCTGGTGGAATGGGTGATTGCGCGGGAATACCTCGCCCATTGGCAAAAATAGACACGAACTCTTCAAAATCTACCGCAATCGCAATCGCCTGACGGAGTTTAGTCGCACGCTCGCTGTTACCCCCTACCGTCGCATCTAACCAGTTGAATCCCGTATACATGGTTGAAGTCGCAACGGAAGTAGATAACGCGATGCCCTGCTGCGCCATTTCATCCGTCACACTGGCTTCGCCTCCCGCCGCCATTTGCACCGCCTGATCGAAACTATCTGAAGCAATCCCTGACGCATCGTAATAGCCTTGCAAAAATTTATTCCAATAAGGGATGGTTTCTTTTTCGAGGCTGAACACAATTTGATCTATCAATGGCAACGGTTTTCCTGCATCAAGCAATAAACCTGCTGCTGCATCAGCAGGTTCACCTTGCGTTGGGTATGTTTCGCTGTCGTAATTTGGGTTGCGCGTCATTACCATGCGCCGATTCGGATCATTTTCCGAGAGGAAATAAGGGCCACTTCCCACCGGCCACCAGTCCAAGCTTAAATTACGTTCACGCATTCCCTGTTGTGCATAAAAACGTTCTGCTTCGGCGGGCATGGGGGCAAAAAACGGCATTGCCAACCAATACGCAAACTGCGGATATTTGCCGATAATTTCAATACGATAAGTGCTTTCATCCACAACCTGCACGCCAGGCAAAGGATATTTATCTAAATCCAAAAAATCTTGCGGATGTTGCTTAAGTGCTGCTTGCAAGGTGTTTGCGTACTCCTTTAAGCCCACGATGTAATCGCTCATCACGCCAAAAATCGGCAAATGTAATTGCGGATGCGCCAAACGCTTAATCTGGTAAACGTAATCGGCGGCAGTCACTCCCCGCGTCGCGGTCTGTGTGAAATCGCTCAAACGATGAATATCCTTGAGTTGCTCAGCATTCAGTTTGCGATATTCCGCCACGAACGCGGGATGCGGTTGATAGCGCATGTTGGGCTTGATGTGTATTTCATAGACGCTAAAAGCAATCTGTGCAACAGGCGCATCATTAGGCAAGGGCTGATGATGTTTATCCAAATAGCGCAGAGTAGGCATCTGCGCCGCCGCGAGTGGCATGAGTTGATAGGGACGTTTCAGATAGTGATATTGCAGTGGTGGTGCATAAATTTGCGCCAAAAACTCGTATTCGTTTTCACTATAAGCCTGTGCGGGATCAAGGTGTTTTGGACGTTCGGTAAATGCCGTATAGAGGATGGACTTACCTGCATCGCTGGCTGGATAAGGGTTGTTCCATAACGTGCCATCACAGGCACTTAAGCAAAGTATCAGCAACAGTAAATAGGCATTTTTCATGTAGCTAAGTTTAGCCTAAGCCATGTCATGCGTCATCGCTCTTCATGGCACATTCCGAGGTAAAAATCATTGCTGAGAATGGCAAAAACGAGTAGGGTTAGCGGCATAAAAAATTGTACAGGAGTTCATCATGAACATCACCAACACACCCGCCATCAGCACGCTTATTAACGCAGTGCCAGTCAGCAATCAGACCACTGAAAAATCCTCTTCTCCCCTGCCCGCATCCGTGCTGGTGAATTTTTCAGAACGCGCACAGCAATTGAATCGCAGTGACGCACAAACCAATACCCCAGAGCGTAGTGCCCCCATTCCCGCAGACAAAATCGACCCCACGGGTATCCAGTTTATTGAAGGTTACGATAAAAGCGGCAAAGCCCGCGCTGTGGCTTGATAATGGCTAACCTTTGGCATGAGTTTTTGCAGCAGCAAGGGGGCGTGTTGCAGGATGAGGGCATCACCCATTTCGGCAACCCAATGCTTGAATTAAAATTAGCCGCCGAAGACAGCATCGTGTGCAGCTTACATAGCTACACCACACTGAGAGTCTCGGGTGAGGATGCCACTCCCTTTTTGCAGAGCATGTTGAGCAATGACATCCGTTTGGTTTCCGATACACACGCACAGTACAGCAGCCTGAACAATGCGAAAGGTCGCGTACTGGCCACACTGCTGATCTGGCGTGAGCAAGCCGACTACCTACTCCTATTACCGACCTCACTCAGTGCCAATATCTGCAAAAAACTGAGTATGTATGTATTACGCGCCAAGGTAAAAATTAGTGAGACTTGCCAAACACACGTGATGTTGGGCGTGGCAGGCAAGGACAAAATTGCAGCAGCACTAACATCACTCGGCCTTGAAAATCCCTTGCAACCACTCGACTACAGCAGCACCGCCGAGTCGCAGGTCATCCGTTTAGATGAGACGCGCTGGCTGATTCACACCACGACAGCGCAAGTGCAAAGCTACTGGAACACGCTTAAAACCATCGCACACCCCGTCGGTGAAACATGCTGGAACTGGCTTACCATTCGTGCAGGCATCGCCCACGTCTTGCCTGCAACCCAAGAACAGTTCGTCGCACAAATGCTCAATTTGGATGTTATTGGTGCGATCAATTTCAAAAAAGGCTGCTATCCAGGGCAAGAAATCGTGGCGCGTATGCAATATCTCGGTAAATTAAAACGCCGTATGTATCTCGCCCATATCGTCAGTGCTGAAGCCCCTGCTATTGGCACAGAATTATTTAGTGATGACTTAGCGGGACAGTCGACGGGGATGCTGGTCAATGTTTCACCCAGCCCCAACTCTGGCTTTGATGTGCTGGCAGTCGTACAAATCAGCAGCCATGACAGTCAGGTTGTTCACCTGGGTTCAGCCCATGGCGCGATGTTGCAATTCCTCGCCCTGCCCTACGTGCTGCCATGAATCTCCCCGCGCAACTTTTTGCCAGCGATTGGTTGTGGCTATGCAACTACCTCTTTGGTGCAATTTTGTTGCGCGCGGCTTACCTCGCTCCGTGGCGAAAATTGTGGAATAACACGGTGCGCGTCAATGCGCTCATCGGTATCTCGCTGGGTGTTTTTGCTTTTTGGCAACTTAATGCGGGGGTTAGACCAGGTTTCCATTTTCACGTGTTAGGCGCAACCTTGTGCTTGTTGATGT
>JAVHPV010000100.1:0-3196 GCA_036170775.1 Gallionella sp.
TTTAATTGGTGCCGCTTAACGGATTCGAACTGTTGACCTACCGCTTACAAGGCGGTTGCTCTACCAACTGAGCTAAAGCGGCGATGAAACATGAAACTGGTGGGTCGGGCGAGATTCGAACTCGCGACCAACGGATTAAAAGTCCGCTGCTCTACCGGCTGAGCTACCGACCCCTTGAAGGGAGCGCGAATTATACGGATTTGGCTTGTTCTGTCAACGCAAAATAGCACTATGCGAGGGATTAAATATGTTTTGATTTATATCGGGTCGGGTCAACGAGTCCTGCGCTGGAGAATCCAGCACTGCGCAAGCGACATGAATCGCACACCCCACAGGCCAAACCTGATTCATCGGCTTGGTAACAAGACACGGTTTGTGCGTAATCAACCCCTAAGCGTGTTCCCGCTTGAATGATTTCGGCTTTGGATAAATGGAGTAATGGGGTGTGCATGGTGAGGGGATGACCTTCAATCGCCGCTTTGGTGGCGAGATTGGCCATGCGCTCGAAAGCCGCGATGTAGTCAGGACGGCAGTCTGGGTAGCCCGAATAATCTACCGCATTTACGCCGATGAAAATATCCTGCGCTTGTAGCACCTCCGCCCATGCCAACGCCAGCGACAACATAATAGTGTTGCGAGCCGGAACATAGGTTGATGGGATGCCAGAAGAAGCATGTTCGGGGACGGCAATTTTGTGGTCAGTCAATGCCGATCCACCAAAGGCGGTGAGGTCGATATTGATGACGCGATGTTCAAATGCCCCGAGTGATTTTGCCACGCGTTGTGCAGCGAGTAGTTCGGAGTGATGGCGTTGTCCATAATCTACGCTGAGTGCGTAGCTGCGGAAGTTGTCGGCGCGTGCCATTGCGAGTGCGGTAGCCGAATCGAGTCCGCCTGATAAAAGTACCACGGCATTCTTCATGTTTAGTGTCCTGCGGCGTTATCCCAAAGTATTTTGTGTAATTGCACTTGCATACGTACGGGCAAGTGATCGCGCACGATCCAATTGGCTAAATCGGTGGCATTTAAGCTGCTATGCGCGGGTGAGAAAGTGACTTCGCAACGCTGGGATAATTGATGCTCAGCGAGGCTATTTTTAGCCCATTGATAATCAGCCTCATCGCACAGCACAAATTTTATTTCGTCATGTGAGTGTAGCAGCGGTAGGTTTCCCCAACGATTTTTGTCCATTTCGCCAGAGGCAGGGGTTTTGATGTCCAGCACACGCATGACGCGTGGATCGACGCTACGAATGTCTAACGCCCCACTCGTTTCTAAAGATACCTCATAGCCTTGATCGCATAAGGCGCGTAGCAAAGGAATGCAGTTTTTTTGCGCGAGTGGTTCGCCGCCAGTGACAGTGACATAGCGTGGCGCATGCTGTTTGACAGTGGCAAGAATGGCGGCAAGTGTCATGTTCTGCCCACCTGTAAAAGCGTAAGCCGTGTCGCAATAGGTGCAGCGTAACGGGCAGCCTGTCAGACGGATAAATATGGTTGGTAAACCAATGCGCCGCGTTTCTCCCTGTAAGGAAAAAAATATCTCGCTGATGCGCAATTGCGCGCTGAGGTCATCTGCTTGCATGGAAACTACTTGGCGGGTGCGAGCAGCTGTTTAGCCTGCGCAGCGGCTGCGCTTTGGGGGAATTTGCCGATCAGTAACTTGAGGGTTTTCTGTGCGGTAGCGGCTTGTTTCAATTCTGTTTGGCAAGCAGCGATACCCAGCAGTGCATCGGGTACTTTGTGATGGCTTGGGTAGTCTTTATAGAAAGTGCGGTAAGCGGCCATCGCACCTTCATAATCGCGTAGCGCAAACAAGGAACTGGCTAGCCAATAATGAGCATTGGGCACATGCACTGAGTCTGGGTAAGACTGGGTGAAATTATCAAAGGCTTTGCTGGCATTGACATAACTACCCCCTTTGAAAAGTCCGTAGGCGGTTTCATAAGCACGATTCTCCGCAGCAACATCATTCGGATCGCTGGCAGGGGAGGGGGCTTGTGTTGATGCGTTGCTATTGGCCGAGGTGTCAGCCGCAGACTCGAATTTGCGTAAGCGCGTATCCAAATCCACATAGAAATCTTTTTCACGCTTTTCGGCATCTTGCAGGCCATGCGCTAATTCTTCGTTTTGTCCGCGCAGTTTGCGCAGCTCATTATTCAAGGCATCAATTTGCCCTTGCAAGTCGAGTATTGATTTGGTTTGTTGCTTGCTTTGCTCTTCCAGCTTCAGCACGCGTGCCTCAACTTGTTGGATTTGTTTACGTGCATCGTCGTCCGAAAACAACCCCGCCTGCGCGGGAACAGCACAACATAAGCTCAACAATAATAAGGCACGCAGCTTCAGCATAGGATTACTTCGCGTAGTTCAGGTCGGTGCGACGATTTTGTGACCATGAGGCTTCGTCATGTGCCGTGCCTTTAGGTTTTTCTTCGCCGTAGCTGACACTTTCCAACTGAGCGGCTTGAGCACCGCCTAATTCCAGCATCTTTTTCACGCCATCCGCACGACGTTGACCTAAAGCCAAGTTATATTCATTGCTGCCGCGCTCATCGCAATTGCCTTCCAAGCGGACTTTACGGCTAGCGTGGTCAGCTAAATACTTGGCATGTGCTTCTACTGCGGGTTTGTCGGCGGCTTGCACGGTGTCTACATCCAATGGATAGTAAACGCTACGTTTTGCCAAAATACTAGTGGCATCATCCAGCGGATCAACTGCAACAGCGGCTGCGGGAGCAGCAATAGGAGCGGGAGCGGCTGCAACTGGCGCAGGAGTGGGAGCCGCAGCGACTTCTTTAGGCTTGTCGCTGGCGCACGCAGCAAGCAAATTAACCAACACGATACTGATCACAAGTTTTTTCATAGTGCTTCCCCTTTTCTAGGTTGATTTAAGGATGAGGTCCCCACACGGGTTCGCGTGCATCGCCACTTTGTGTGTACATATGTTGCTGAACACGAGCATCGCTGGAAACAGTCGCCAATATACCACGCCCGCGCCCTTCACTGGCAAACAGAACCAGCTTGCCATTGGGTGCGTAGCTTGGTTTTTTCTCCCAGCCACCTTCGGTCAACAACTCCATTTGTCCCGTCGCAAAGTCTTGCGTGGCGATGTAAAACTTGCCGTTGGCGCGATGTGCAAACACAAAGCCCTTACCATCAGGGCTGTGGCGCGGGGAATAGTTAGTGCCATCGCCAAA
>JAVHPV010000101.1:0-3178 GCA_036170775.1 Gallionella sp.
TAAAATGGCATCACTATGCGGACACTCAATATCGCCACTTACAATATCCATAAAGGATTTTCTCACTTCAATCGGCGCGTCGTGGTGCATGAGTTGCGTGATCGTTTGCGTGAGTTAAATGCGGATATTGTGTTCTTGCAAGAGGTGCAAGGTGAACACGCTCACCATGCACAACGTTACCCAAATTATCCCGCAGGCGCACAGCATGAGTTTATTGCCGATGCACTGTGGTCGCATACGGCTTATGGCAAAAACTGCGTGTATAAAGCGGGGCATCATGGCAATGCGATTTTGAGCCGCTTCCCGATTGTTCATACGCATAACACTGATATTTCTGCACATCGTTTTGAAAGTCGCGGTTTGTTGCATTGCGAAATTGCCCTGACAGAATTGCACACTGTCCACTGCTTGTGCGCCCATTTTGGGCTGTTTGCAAAAGGGCGACGCGAGCAGACATGCGCTTTGATTGATTATGTTCGGCAATCTATTCCAGCGTCAGCCTCATTGATCATCGCAGGGGATTTCAATGATTGGCGCAATCAGATGAGTGGCTCGCTTGCAAGTGAATTATCCATGCACGATGTGTTTTATCTGGATCGAGGCGAACCTGCACGGAGTTTTCCCGCACGCTTGCCTATGTTGCGCTTAGACCGTATTTACGTGCGCGGCTTTAATGTGTTACAGACCGAAATTCATGCGGGCGGCGCATGGCAAAATCTATCTGACCATGCCGCGCTCAGTGCCAAACTCAAATGCCATGAGTGAAGATTACCGAGTGGCGGACAATCAGTTGCGCTTGCTACATAACGGTGGCGAGTATTTCCCGCAGTTGTGCGCGGACATCGCGGCAGCACAGCATTCCATTTACTTGGAAACTTACATTTTTGCGGCAGATGCAACTGGGCGCACGGTTGCGGAAGCCTTGCAACATGCGGCTGAACGCGGCGTGTCCGTGCGGCTGTTATTGGATGGATTTGGTTCTGCGGAATTACCCGAAGCCTGGGTTGACGACCTACGCGATGCTGGGGTGCAAGTGCAATGGTTTAGGCGCGAGCATCATCGTTTTAATTTTGCGCGACATCGCTTACGTCGCCTGCATCGCAAGCTCAGCGTGATTGACGGCGAAATTGCTTTTGTAGGAGGCATCAACATTCTTGATGACGTGCCGAGTGAGGTCGGTTTCGGTGCGCCGCGTTTTGATTTTGCCGTACGCGTGCAAGGGCTCGTCGTCGGCGAAGTGCATGCTGCGGTGCGGCATTTGTGGAGTGTGGTGAGTTGGGCAAATTTGCGTAAGCGTATCCAGCGCGCAAGGCAATTGGTAAGCGCGCGTGGCGAGGTGGGTTCAAACGCACCCGTGGCGTTTATCGAACGGGATAATCTGCGCCATCGCCGCGCTATTGAGCGCGCCTATTTGCAATCAATCAACCATGCGCAACACGAAATCATCATGGCCAATGCCTATTTTTTACCGGGCCGATTATTCCGCTACGCCTTGAAAATGGCCGCGCAACGCGGGGTGAGGGTGGTTTTGTTGCTGCAAGGTAAAGTTGAATATCGCTTGCAACACTATGCAACCCATGCCTTGTTCGAGAAATTATTAAGCGATGGAATTGAAATCTACGAATATCAGCCCAGTTATCTGCATGCCAAAGTCGCTGTCGTCGATAGCCAATGGGCGACGATTGGCTCTTCCAACATTGATCCTTTTAGCTTGTTATTGGCGCGTGAGGCCAATTTGGTGGTGCGCGATAAAGACTTCGCCACAAATTTACGTAACTGTTTGTTTCACGCCATTGAGCGTGATGCGCTATGTATCGAACCTATCCATTGGCGGCATACGGGGTGGTTAGCACGCCAATTACGCTTGGCGAGTTATGCCGTGGTGCGATTATTGATAGGTGTATTGGGCTATGATAACCGCAGGACTTAGTGGTTTTTACTGTAACGACTGATTGAAAGAGGCGGCACTTTATGGATAAAACATTAAAAATTCGTGCCTTGGGTGAGGTCGCTGCAAAGGCGACCGTATTAAGCAATTCAACTCAAGACTCCGCCTTGGCAGCGGAATTGGCGAAAAAAACCGCGATGCTGGAAGATGAAAAAGCGAAGTCGCTGGAACTCTTGAAAACCATTGTGCAATTACGCGATAGTTTGAAACAGGAGCAAGCCAAATCGGCGGAATCCGCCAAGAATAGCAACCCCTTGGGTAGCCATGAGTTAGCGGTTAAAGAGGCGCAACTCGAAGAAGAAAAAACGCGTGCGCTAGAAAACTTAAAGACCATCGTGCAGCTACGTGAAAGCTTAAAACAAGAACAAAGCAAATCAGCCGAGATGTTCAAAATCGTCTCGGAGCAAGAGAATAAAGCCCAAGCCCAAGCGCAGGCAAGTACTAGCGAGTTGGACAGGCGCGCCGCGCTGCTTCAAGAAGCGCAACAGCAGTGTTCGGCACAACTCAAATCTATTGAGACCCTCACGCACAGCCTTAAACAAGCACAGGAAAAAGTGACTGAATTGGAGGCCAACGTGACCGCTCTAGAAGAGAAAAATCAAGCCGCACAAAGTTTGTCTGAGAAAGTAAAGCATCTGTCTGATGCGCTCGAAAAAATTTCTGCACTGGCCAAGCAAGCCAACTCCTAAAAAAGTAGTGCTGCGAACAGTGGGCACGCTAGGTTGAACCTGAGTCGAGTAAGAACATGCACGAGACCGAAAGCAACGAAAAATTACGTATCGACAAATGGCTGTGGGTGGCACGTTTTTACAAGACCCGCAGCCTCGCCGTGGATGCCATAGAAAGCGGCAAAGTGACGCTGGGTGGGGTGAATATCAAGCCCGCCAAAACCGTTGGCATTGGCGATTTATTGCTCATCCGCTTCGGCCCATATCACCATGAAATTGAAGTGCTGGCATTGTCAAACAAACGTGGCCCAGCCCCTGTCGCACAAACACTTTACCGCGAGACTGCCACCAGTCTTGCACGATGCGCCGCGCAAGCTGCCGAGATTAAAGCGCAAGACGTATCGTTCCGCTTCAAAGGGCGACCCACGAAAAAAGATCGGCGTGAAATCGCCAAATTCAGAAGTCACGAGCGCGGTTAGCCCTCGGCAAAAAGTGTTATCCATAAAAAAATCCCGAGGTCACCCTCGGGATTTTTTTGAGCTTACTGTGTGACTTGCTTAAG
>JAVHPV010000102.1:0-3751 GCA_036170775.1 Gallionella sp.
GTGAATGACGCGCCCGCCACCTGCAAGCAAAAAGTATGGGGTGGGGAGCGACTTACGGTGTCGCCACAAAGCCATCCTGCCGAACAACCCTATCTGGCCGAAAACATTCCTCTCACGATTGTTTACGAAGATGATGCCATCATGGTCATCAACAAACCCGTTGGGCTGGTGGTGCATCCTGGGAGTGGTAACTGGCAAGGTACACTGCTAAATGGCTTGCTGTATTACGCACCACAACTCGCCGACGTGCCGCGTGCGGGCATCGTGCATCGCTTAGACAAAGATACCAGTGGCTTGATGGTGGTGGCGAAAACACTCCAGGCGCAAACCGCACTGGTGCGTCAACTTGAGGCGCGCAGCGTTAAACGCGAATATCTTGCTCTGGTGTATGGCGAACTTAGCAAAGTGGGCAAGGTCGATGCCCCGATCGGTCGCCATCCCACGCAGCGCGTCAAAATGGCAGTGGTTGCGGACGGCAAGCCTGCCATTACCCACTATCATCCTGAAGCACAATTTTCTGGTTGTACCTTGGTACGCTGTCGTTTGGAAACCGGCCGCACCCATCAAATTCGCGTGCATATGACGCATCTCAAGCACCCCCTTGTGGGCGATAGCGTTTACCTCAGTGGACCGCAAAAATGTCCGCCATCGTTACGCGCACTGCTCACCGCCTTCCCTCGGCAAGCCCTCCATGCCACCCGTTTAGCCCTCCTGCATCCCAGCACTGGCGAGCAAATGGAATGGCACGTCCCCCTGCCGCAAGACATGCAGCAATTGCTCAGTCAAATTCGTGAGGCATTGCATGAGCCTACTTGAAAACTGCCTCATCCCCGACTGGCCTGCACCTCGCCGAGTGCGTGCGTTGCAAACTACACGCAGTGGCGGCGTAAGCGTCGCGCCTTATCACAGCTTGAATCTGGGGGGGCATGTGGGAGATGTTGCCTTAAACGTGGCGCGCAATCGCATCTTGCTCAACACATTGCTGCCCAGCGAGCCCGTGTGGTTGGAACAAGTGCATGGCACACGCGTCGCCAATGCCGATCATGCCAATTGCCGAGAAATCGCCGATGCCTGCATTGCCACCCAACGCGGTGCGGTGTGCGTGGTGATGACGGCGGATTGCTTGCCGATATTGCTGTGCGATGCGGCAGGAACAGTGGTGGGCGCGGCACATGCGGGTTGGAAAGGCTTGGCGGCAGGCGTGATCGAAGCCACCGTACAGGCGATGCAAGTTGCACCGCAAAATCTGCTGGCTTGGCTTGGGCCTGCCATTAGCCAAACGGCTTTTGCAGTGGGCGCGGAAGTGCGCACACAATTCGTCGCGGCGCATTCGGAAGCCGCCAGCGCGTTCATCCCCGTTGAGGAAGAGGGCAAGTTTCACGCCGACCTATACGCCTTGGCACGCCTACGTTTGCAGGCTATGGGCATTACGCAAATCTACGGTGGAGAACACTGTACCTACACAGAGTCAGATAAGTTTTTCTCCTATCGCCGCGATGGTGTAACGGGTCGCATGGGCACATTCATCTGGCTGGAATAAAGGACGCAAAACGATGCCATACAAAAAATATCTCACCGACATTAGCGCGGCACTCAAGCAAGGTAACGCCACCGAGCACACCCATCGCCCTGCGCTAAAAACGCTGCTTGAGTCACTCGCGGAGGGTTTGCTGGCTACCAACGAACCCAAGCGCATTCAATGCGGCGCGCCGGATTACATCGTCACGCGCGGTGTAATTCCGATTGGTTACGTGGAAGCGAAAGATGTCGGGCTGAATTTGGATGAGGTAGAAGACAGCGAACAACTTAAACGCTATCGCGCCAGCCTGCGTAATCTCATTCTCACTGACTATCTCGAATTCCGTTTGTATCGGAACGGCGAATTCGTGCTTTCAGCACGGCTGGCAAAGTGGCAGAAGAACGGCGTGTTACGTGCAGAACCGGAGGGGGCGGAGCAACTTGCAAAATTACTCACCTTCTTTATCGAGGGCGAGGTGGCCACCATCGCCTCCCCAAAAGAGCTGGCGCAACGCATGGCGATGCTGGCGCGCATGATTCACGATGTCATCAAGCTGGCACTGGCACAAAGCGATGAACATGATGAACTGGCGGGGCAATACGCCGCGTTCAAGCAGGTGCTATTGCACGATCTGTTACCCGACCAGTTCGCCGATATGTATGCGCAAACCATTTGCTACGGATTATTTGCCGCACGTTGCAATCATCCTGATTCCCCTCGCCCGCTTGCGGGAGAGGGGCTAGGGGTGAGGGAGGTTTTTACGCGCAAAAGTGCAGGGTCAGCCTTACCCAAGACCAACCCCTTCCTGCGCAAACTGTTCAACAACATTGCAGGGGCTGATCTGGACGAGCGCATCACTTGGGCGGTGGATGATCTTGCCGAATTGTTGGCGCGTGCCGACATGGCAAGTATCTTGCGCGACTTCGGCCACGCCACGCGCCAGCACGACCCCGTGGTGCATTTTTACGAAACCTTCTTGGGCGCATACGACCCTAAACTCAAAG
Source organism: Gallionella sp. (assembly GCA_036170775.1). Taxonomy (GTDB): domain Bacteria; phylum Pseudomonadota; class Gammaproteobacteria; order Burkholderiales; family Gallionellaceae; genus Gallionella. The sequence continues at coordinate 2,524 of JAVHPV010000102.1, forward strand.
AAACGCGCGGTGTCTATTACACCCCCGAACCGGTGGTGGACTACATCGTGCGTTCGGTGGATGCCATCCTTAAACGCGATTTCGCTTTGCCTGACGGTCTCGCTGATGCCAGCAAAATAAAAATTAAAAATCCTTTGCCTGCGGTAACAAAAAGCAAAGGCACCAAACCTGTCGCGGCAGAGATTGAAACCCACCGCGTGCAAATTCTCGACCCCGCCTGTGGCACAGGCACGTTTCTTCATGCCGTGGTCGCGCGTATCCGTGAACACTTTGCGGGCAGCCCTGGCTTGTGGCCGAGCTATGTTGCCGAACACCTGCTGCCGCGTATCTACGGCTTTGAATTGCTCATGGCTCCTTATGCCGTGGCGCACATGAAGCTCGGCCTGCAACTCAAAGAAAGCGGCTACGACTTCGCCAGCGAAGAGCGGCTGCGCGTGTTCCTCACCAACACCTTGGAAGAATCACACGAACTGTCGGGCTTGCCCTTGTTCGCCAACTACATCGCGCAAGAAGCCATGAGTGCGGGCGAAGTGAAGCGGGATGTGCCCATCATGGTGGTGCTGGGCAACCCGCCGTATTCCGGGCATTCCGCCAACACGGGTGAATGGATCGCCAATCTGCTGCGCGGGCAAGACATCAGCAATAAAAAATCTACCAGCAATTATTTTGCAGTGGACGGCGCGCCCTTGGGCGAGCGCAACCCCAAATGGTTAAACGACGACTACGTGAAATTCATGCGTTTTTCGCAATGGCGCATTGAGCAAACGGGGCATGGCGTGCTGGCCTTCATTACCAACCACGGCTATCTGGACAATCCCACCTTTAGAGGGATGCGCCAAAGCCTGATGGACACCTTTGACGAGCTGTATCTGTACGACCTGCACGGCAACAGCAAGAAAAAAGAAAAAGCCCCCGACGGTGGCAAAGATGAAAACGTTTTCGACATCATGCAAGGCGTGGCGATAGGGATATTCGTTAAGCGCGACCCTTCCGCGAAATTAAAAGCCCCCGTCATTCCCGCGCAGGCGGGAATCCAGCGCGAACAAAAATCCCGTGCAGCGGACAACACTAAACTGGACTCCCGCCTACGCGGGAGTGACGCAAGTGAAGGTAGGGTGGTTTGCACCGTGCATCACGCTGACCTTTACGGCACGCGCGCCGGCAAATACGGCATCCTCGCCGAGCAAGACATCACCACTACGCCGTGGCAAACCCTGCAACCGCAAAG
>JAVHPV010000102.1:3851-15660 GCA_036170775.1 Gallionella sp.
GAAAAACGCGCAAATTTCTCCCCGGAATTTCTGGCGGCACTCCATGCGAAATTAGGCGACCTGCCGCTCACGCCCGAAGACGTGTTCGCCTATCTTTACGCGGTGCTGTACGCGCCAGGCTACCGCCGCCGTTATGCGGAATTTTTGAAGCGCGATTTTCCGCGTGTTCCGCTGACTGCCGACCGTGCGTTGTTTCAAAAACTGGTGGGGTTGGGGCAGCAATTGGTTGAACTGCATTTGCTTCGTGAACATGCGCCCGCGATTTGTCGCTACCCCATCGCGGGCAGCAACCGCATGGATAAGGTGGAGTATCGCCCCTCACTCCCCTCGCCCGCAGGCGGGAGAGGGGCTGGGGGTGAGGGCAGGGTCTACATCAACGCGGAACAATATTTCGACGGGGTGCCGCAAGCGGTGTGGGACTATCACATCGGCGGCTATCAGGTGGCGGCGAAATGGTTGAAAGACCGCAAGGGGCGGCTGTTGTCGTTCGATGATTTACAACACTACCAGCGGGTCATCGCGGCCTTGGCGCGCACTATCGAACTGCAAGCCGAGATTGATGCGGCAATTCCAGGCTGGCCGTTGCAATAGTTGATTCAGGAGTGTGCAATGAAAACCGAACTGATGTTGCAGATGCAAAATCAACTGGATGCGGGCGTTCACCTTGTGGACGAAGATCAAGTTGAGTTTTGGTACGCCAGAGAGTTACAAGAGCCGTTGGGTTACGCGCGCTGGGAAAACTTTTTGACAGCCATCCATCGCGCCATAGAATCTTGTAAAACAACGGGGTATCAGCCAGACGACCATTTTCGTGAGGTCACGAAAATGGTTGCTCTAGGGAGTGGTGCAGAGCGTCCAATTGACGACTTTATGCTCACCCGCTACGCCTGTTATTTGATTGCCATGAACGGTGATCCGCGCAAAGAGCCGATTGCGTTTGCGCAAAGTTATTTCGCCACCCAAACCAGAAAGCAGGAGGTGATTGCAGAGCGAATGAAGCTGCAAGCACGGTTAGATGCGAGGGACAGGTTGAAAGAGTCTGAAAAAGCATTGTCGCAAAACATCTACGAGCGGGGGGTGGATGATGCAGGTTTTGGGCGCATTCGCTCCCGAGGCGACATGGCTTTATTCGGCGGGCACAGCACGCAGATGATGAAGGACAAGTTGGGTGTAATTGCCACGCGCCCATTAGCAGATTTTTTGCCCACCTTGACCATCGCTGCCAAAAATTTGGCGACGGAAATGACGAACCACAATGTGGAACAGGAAGATTTACAGGGTGAATCGGCCATCACTCACGAACATATTCAGAACAATGTGAGCGTTCGTGAAATGTTGGGACAGCGTGGCATCAAGCCAGAAAAGCTACCCGCTGAAGAGGATATTAAGAAATTGGAGCGTCGTGTAAAGTCGGATGAAAAAATGCTGGAAAAAACTTCTGGCAAGCTGCCTGCTACCAAGTAAATTACGCTTGTTCATCGGCTATATTTGAGGTTGCTAAAGGTAAAAAGACGTATCTTTCTTGCTGGGCTATAATCCGCGCCCTTGATTTTTTGAATGATTCCCCATGAGTGTTTTGCTGTGGATCGTCGCTGCCAGTTTTGCGGGCGGTATCTTGAGCGTGTTGTGTGCTGCGCTGTTTGCGCTGAATGCGCGCGCGCATTGGGTGAACGCGCTGGTGAGCTATGCGATTGGCGCGTTGTTGGGTGCGGTGTTCCTCGATATTTTGCCTGAGGCGATGCAGTTGAGTGGCAATTTCGCTGCGGTGAGCGGCACGATTTTAGTAGGTATTTTGGTGTTTTTTACGCTGGAAAAACTGATGATCTGGCGGCATTGCCATCACGATCATTGTGAGGCGCATGAGCCGCATGAGGCCGCAGCATCGCATGAGCATGGTCGGAGTGGCAGCATGATTATGGTGGGCGACACTTTCCATAATTTTGTCGATGGCATCATCATCGCGGCGGCTTTTCTAACCGACATTCATCTGGGTGTCGTCACCGCACTCGCCATCATCGCGCATGAAATTCCCCAAGAAGTGGGCGATTTTATGATTTTGTTGCATTCGGGTTATAGCAAGACGCGCGCGCTGGTGCTGAATTTAATCTCAAGCGTAGCGACTTTGCTGGGGGGCGTGCTGGCCTACTTTGCTTTGCAGTCTATGCAGAGTGCCGTGCCCACGCTGTTGGCGTTGGCGGCGGCGAGCATGATTTATGTGGCAGTAGCCGATTTGATTCCAGGTTTGCACAAACGTACCCAGTTACGCGATACCGTTGAGCAGGTGGTGTTGATCGCGCTCGGGGTGTCGTCGATATTTTTAGTCAACCTGGTGGTTGGCGTGTAACGCAGAAAGCACTTTATGAATTCCCCGCAAAAAATCCCCCAAGTGGGTTTCGTTTCACTGGGTTGCCCCAAGGCAACGGTAGACTCCGAACATATCTTGACCCGTTTACGGGCTGAAGGTTATTTGATTTCCGCCAGTTATCAGGAGGCCGATTTGGTGGTGGTGAATACCTGTGGCTTTATTGATAGCGCGGTGGCGGAATCGCTGGATGCGATAGGCGAAGCCTTGGCGGAAAACGGTAAGGTGATTGTGACGGGCTGTCTGGGCGCAAAAGAGGGCGTGGTGCAGCAAGCGCATCCTAGCGTTCTGGCGGTCACCGGCCCACATGAAACCGATGCTGTGATGGCGGCTGTCCACGCGCATTTGCCCAAACCACATGACCCTTATATGGATTTAGTCCCCGAGCAAGGCATCCGTTTGACCCCGCAACATTACGCCTATCTCAAAATTTCTGAAGGCTGTAACCATCGTTGCACCTTCTGCATTATTCCCAGTTTGCGCGGGGATTTAGTCAGTCGCCCAGTGGGCGAAGTGATGTTGGAAGCGGAAAAATTAGCCGAGTCAGGCGTGAAAGAATTATTGGTGATTTCGCAAGACACCTCGGCGTATGGGGTGGATGTGAAATATCGCACTGGCTTTTGGGGCGGTCGTCCGCTGAAGACGCGCATGACTGAGCTGGCCGTTGCATTGGGGCAATTGGGCGTATGGGTGCGACTGCATTACGTCTACCCTTATCCGCATGTGGATGAGGTGATTCCGCTGATGGCGCAAGGCAAAATACTGCCGTATCTGGATATTCCTTTTCAGCACGCTAACCAGCGCATTCTCAAGCTGATGAAACGCCCCGCGAGTAGCGAGAATGTGCTGGCGCGCATCAAACAATGGCGTGAGATTTGCCCTGAGCTGACCTTGCGCAGCACCTTCATTGTGGGCTTCCCTGGTGAGACGGAAGAGGAGTTTGAAGAGCTACTCGATTTTATTGAAGAGGCGCAACTAGATCGCGTCGGGGCGTTTGCTTACTCCCCCGTGGAGGGCGCGGTCGCAAATGATTTGCCCGATCACATTCCGCCTGAAGTGCAGCAAGAACGTTTGGCTCGTTTAATGTTGCTGCAAGAAGAAATAAGTGAAGAACGCCTCAAACGCAAAATTGGCAAAACCATGCGGGTATTGGTGGATGAGGTGGATGAAGAGGGTGCAATTGCGCGTAGCTCAGCCGATGCACCAGAAATCGACGGCTTGGTGTATATCAACGACGGTCAAGAACTGGAAGTGGGTGATATGGTAGAAGTGACCATCACACATTCCGATGAGCATGACCTCTGGGCGGAGCTGGTTTAGGGAAACGCTGATTTATTCGTCATCTCCGCGCAGGCGGAGATCCATAGTCTGGATATAACTGGATTGCCGCTTTCGCGGGTATGACAAAACCGAATAAATCAGCGTTTCCTTAGCTGTTCGTCGCCTAATAAATAAACGCGGCGACTGAGATTGTCAGTCGCCGCGTTTGGTGTAGGTTCCCCCAGCCCTGACCCTAAAGGGGAGAAAGAATCAGGGCGGAGGAAGCTCTCGGGGGAGGAGAGGTGGGGCTACTTGCTGCTGGAAGCGGTATTCCTGGGCAGGGTGGCAACTGGGGGCGGCTGCATTTCATCATGCTTGCCCATATCGCGTTTGAACTGTTGACGTTCTTCGGGCGACATTTTTTTAAATCTTTCATGCATTTCTCTGCGGTGTTCGGCACGTTGTTCGGGAGGCATATTCTCCCAATGGGATTTCATGTCGTCGCGCATTTCTTGGCGTTCCGCAGGGGACATATTTTGCCAATGTTCGTGCATTTCTTTGCGTCGTTCGGCGCGTTGTTGAGGGGTCATGTTGTCCCATTCTTTGCGTATTTCCTCGTGGTGTTTAGCGCGTTGCTCAGGAGAGAGGCTCTTCATATCCTCATGCATTTTTTCACGAATCTCGCGACGTTCTTGGGGCGGGAGTTTGTCAAACTCAGCGCGCATTTCTTGGCGTTTTTGCGCCCGTTGTTCGGGGGTGAGTTTGAGCATCTCTTGGTGCATTGCTTCACGCTCTTGAGCACGCTGCTCGGGTGTCATACTCTTCATACGTTCCATGCGTTCATGCAGGTTGGTGGTTGGCGCAGTATCTGCGGCCAGCGCACTGAAGTTAAATGAGGCGATCAGTCCGATGCTCATCAAAGTTTTTAAGAGTGCATTCATGTCAGTTCTCCGTGTCCTTATCTTGCGTTTGAGTTGCTGTGCTGCGATGGGAGGATAATAGACACGAAGTGTAATAAAAGTGTTTGAAGGCTCGTTTAAGATGTAATTAAATGTTAAAAATATCAAGGGTTCATACAATTCATTACAGCTAGACTTTTTGGAGCATTTATCATTCAACTATGAATAACGAACAACGAATTTTAATTATTGATGATGACGCACGTTTGCGCGAGTTGCTGCTGCGTTATCTTTCTGAGCAGGGCTTTGTGGCTAAAGCGGTGGCGGATGGCGCGGCGATGGACAAGGCTCTGACCTTTAATCGCTACCACCTGTTGGTGCTGGATTTGATGCTGCCAGGTGAGGATGGGCTGGCTATTTTGCGGCGATTGCGTGGCACGGGTGAGAATGTCCCAGTGATTTTGCTGACGGCTAAAGGCGATGAGGTTGATCGTATCGTGGGGCTGGAAATGGGCGCAGATGATTATTTGCCCAAGCCGTTCAATCCGCGTGAACTGGTGGCACGTATCAACGCAGTGTTACGGCGCAAGGGGCTGATACCCATTGGTGCGCCTGATATGGAGGAAAAAACTGTGAGCTTTGCCGATTGCCAGCTCAATTTGGCAACCCGTGTGTTGACCAAAGCGGGTGAGGCAATTTCACTGACCACAGGCGAATTCGCCTTGCTCAAGGCACTGGTGACGCATCCACGTCACCCGTTGTCACGCGATAAGCTGATGGAGTTGGCGCGTGGTCGCGATCACGATCCGTTTGATCGTGCGATTGATGTGCAAGTGTCGCGTTTACGCAAACTGGTTGAGCCTGATCCCGCTAAACCGCGTTTCATTCAGACGGTCTGGGGACATGGCTATGTGTTCGTGCCCGATGGGGTGAAGTCTTGAGTTGGTTCATCCCGAAGACCTTGCTGGCAAGGTCTTTCCTGATGGTGATGGTGTTGATGGTGGTATCGCTCGCCGCTGCGCTGGCGATATTTCGCCATGTCGAAGAACAGCCTCGCACCGAACAACTCGCGCAGTTAGTGGTGACTGTGGTGAATCTCACGCGTGCGGCGGTTTTGTCTTCCGCCCCAGAATGGCGTGGTGCGTTGCTGGCGGAGCTTGATGAAGCCGAGGGGCTCCAGGTGCAGATGGCGGATGACCACGACAAGATGAAGCTGCTGTCTTTACGTCGTCCAGAGTTGCGCGAAATGATGGATAAAGTACGTCAAAGCTTGGGTGCGGAAACACGATTTGCCGCTGAATTAAACGGGATCCCTGCCTTGTGGGTGAGTTTTTTTATCGGCTCTGAAGAGTTTTGGGTGGCTCTGCCCAATGCACGGACTGAACATCCCGTTTCGCAAGTGTTATTGACGGGTGGCGGCATCGTGCTGATGCTGGGGTTATTGGGGGCATATTTTGTGGCGTGGGAAGTGACTTATCCATTGCGTCGCCTAGCGATTGCGGCCAAGCAAATCGGGCGCGGACGCAAGCCCAAACCTTTGCCAGAAGTCGGGGCGCGCGAGGTGGTGGCGGTCTCCCGCTCATTTAACCAGATGTCTGCCGACTTGGAGAGTAACGAGCGGGAACGTGCTTTGGTATTGGCGGGAATTTCGCATGATTTACGCACCCCGCTGGCGCGTGTGCGACTGGCTGCAGAAATGATATCGGATGAGTTTTTGCGCGAAGGCTTACATGCGGACGTGGAGCAGATGGATGAAGTCATTCAGCAGTTTTTGGATTACGCCCGCGATGATGAGCATGAGGCAGCGGTGGAGACGGATATCAATGCGCTGATGCAACGTTTAGTGCAACGCTATCAGGGGCGCGTGCAAGCCTTAACCGTGGAAGTGCAAAACGCGCCACCACTGGTGGTGCGTCCGTTGTTGCTGAAACGGGCGTTGTCCAACTTGTTGGACAACGCTATCAAATATGGCGGTGGTGACATCACTTTAGGCTTAAAGCAAGTGGCTGAAGGGTGGCTGTTTAGTGTGGCGGATCGCGGTGTCGGCATTCCTAACGATCAGCGTGAATCGGTGAAACGTCCGTTTGTGCGTCTCAATGAAGCGCGCAGCAATACCACAGGTTCAGGATTAGGCTTAGCCATTGTGGAACGCGCCGCCAAGCTACATGGTGGGCAATTGATATTGGCTGAACGCGAGGGGGGCGGATTACTGGCTCAGTTGCTCTTGCCGAACAGTCCTGTTTAGTCAGTCACCTTGCTGGAGTTTGCAAAAAACGTCACCGCTTCAGCTTCTACACGTGTGCGCTTCATTGGCGGCAAGCTTTGCCAAATGCGCCGTCCATAAGGTTTGCTGATGAGGCGCGGATCGCAAATCATCAATACGCCGCGATCAGTTTCATCACGAATCAAACGTCCTGCGCCCTGTTTGAGCGTGATGATGGTGCGCGGTAATTGATATTCCATAAAGGCATTGCGCCCTTGCTTGCTGATTTGCGCGATGCGCGCTGCCAGTACAGGGTCATCGGGCGGGGCAAAGGGTAATTTGTCGATGATCACCAAAGACAGAGCCTCCCCGCGCACATCTACCCCTTCCCAGAATGACTGGCTACCTAACAGTACCGCGTTGCCGTGTTCACGGAAGCGTGTCAGCAACTCATTGCGTGACCCTTCGCCTTGCAATAACAGCGGATAGTTCCAGCCGCGCCGATCAAATTCGGCCTGCAAAATCTCATGTGCGCGTTGCATGGCGCGCAAGCTGGTGAACAGCAAAAAGGCACGTCCTTGACTCGCCCCGATAATCGGTAGCGCAGCTTGGATCACCGCTTCGGTATAGCCCTCGCTATTGGGCTCAGGCAGGCCGCTGGGCACGTATAGCAAGCCTTGTTCTGGATAGTTGAAGGGGCTATCCCAGCAAGCAGTCTTGGCGTTGAGCAAGCCCATTTCGCCTTGGTAGTGGGAAAAATCCTGTTTTACGGCGAGGGTGGCAGAGGTGAATATCCACGCGCGTGCGCTGCCTTCGATTTGTTTCTCGAAAATCTCGGCAATCGAGAGTGGGGTGAAATTGAGTTGCAGTGAATGGTGGAACACTTCCAGCCAGCGCACTTTGTCGGGGGTGTCACCGTCCTGCCATTGTTTGAGCTGTTGCGCTAAGGCTTGCGCGCGTTGCCAGCAGTTTTCTAAACCTTCACTACGTTCGGCTTGTTTCTCCAATAGCTCACCGAGCATCTTGAGTTTTTCGCTGAGGGTTTTTAGGGCAGGGGAAAATTCTTGAATGTCCGCTGTTGCGGCGGCGGGCAAACGACCTTCTTTTTTGAACACAAGGCGTAAGTCGCGTGCGGCTTTATCCAGCTCATCACACGCTTTGGGCAGTGGCACGAAATCTTTGGCTGAGGCCGCAGCTTCGATGCGGGTATCGGTGGCGAGATCGAGTAATTGTGAGGTGGAGAGATTGTCGCCAAAGAACAAGCTGGCGGTTTCAGGAAGTTGATGCGCCTCATCGAAAATCACGGTGTTGCAAGTAGGCAACAGCTCCGCGACACCCTCGTCGCGCAACATCACATCGGCAAAAAACAGATGGTGATTGACTACCACGATGTCGGCTTTCATCGCATCACTGCGCGCTTTCAACACAAAACATTCTTTGTGATTAGGGCATTCCTGACCGAGACAGTTGTCGCGGGTCGAGGTGACTTGCATCCAGATGGGGGCGTTTTCGGGGACATCAGCCAGCCCGCTTTTATCGCCTGAATCACTGATTTTGGCGTACTTCACAATCTTGCCTAAGTGGCGCACGTCTTCACGTGTTTTGAATTGCCCATCACTTTGCGCACGTTCTAAATGATAGTGGCACACATAGTTAGCGCGCCCTTTGAGTAAAGCCACCGCAACAGGTGCTTTGAGTACGTCGCGTACCATCGGCAAGTCTTTTTGGAACAATTGATCTTGCAGGTTTTTCGTGCCTGTAGAGATGATGACTTTGCCGCCGTTGAGCAGGGCGGGGACTAGGTAAGCAAAGGTTTTGCCCGTACCTGTGCCGGCTTCAGCGACCAAAATAGCGTTGTCGCGGATCGCCTCGGCAACGGCCATCGCCATCTCGCGTTGCTGTGCGCGTGGACGAAATGAGGCAACTTCACTGGCAAGTGGGCTTTGTGCGGAAAAAAAACGTTCGACTTCGGCAGACACGATGAGCTTAGAGAAATGAGTAAACGCGATGGTAACTGAAAGCGCGTGTCCTTACGCGGCGACTTGAATGGTGCGGCAACCGACTAACCGTTCTGGCTGCCAATGTGCTATTGCCCATGCCAGTATCTCCGTGGTGCGGTGTTGTTGCAAAGCAGTGGGGGGCGATTGCCGCAAAAAGCGCAATACCTCAAGGAGCACGGCGGAGGCGTTATCCGTACGCACGGCTTGGGCGAGCGTTTGTTTGCTGAGTTTTTCACCTTGTGCATTCACTGCGATGGGCAGATGCAAATAGTGCGGCGTAGCGTAGCCGAGTAACTGTTGCAAATAGATTTGGCGCGGTGTGGAAGTTAATAAATCGTAACCGCGCACGATATGCGTAATGCCTTGTGCCGCATCATCTACCACCACCGCCAGCTGGTAGGCAAACAAACCATCCGCACGTTTCACCACGAAATCGCCAATTTCACTTTCAAGGTGCTGCGTGATGCGACCTTGCACTGCGTCAGCAAATTCGATTTTGGGCAGTTCGGTGCGCACGCGCCAGGCGCGCGGCTCGCGTCCGGCTGGAATGCCATGACGGCAAGTGCCTGGATAAATTACCCCCTCAATACCATTGAGAGCCGAATCCGCAATTTCCTTGCGGGTGCAAGCGCAGGGGTAGCAGCAAGCGTTTTCTTGCAAGCGATGTAATGCCTCTGCATAAGCTGCCGTGCGCTGGCTTTGATAAATCAGCGGCTCGTCACTGTGTAAGCCAAACGCCGCGAGTGTGTGCAAAATGTCATCCGCAGCCCCCGCTGTACAACGCGGGGTATCTAGGTCTTCTATGCGGATTAGCCAAGTGCCGTGATGATGTTTGGCATCGAGGTAACTGCCCACGGCACTTACCAATGAGCCGAAATGCAAAGCCCCCGTGGGGGAGGGGGCGAAGCGTCCTCTATAGGGTAAATCGGGGGAGGGGCGATCAGGCTGAAACAACTTCTTCTTCAAACTCCAAAAATACCTTGCCCTCCTTCACATCCACCGTAACTTTACCGCCATTGGCGAGTTTGCCGAATAGGAGTTCGTCGGCTAGTGCCGCGCGGATAGTGTCTTGAATCAGGCGTGCCATCGGACGTGCGCCCATCTTGGGGTCGAAGCCGTGTTCAGCCAAGTGATCTTTGAGTGCGTCGGTGAATAAAGCGTCCACTTTTTTCTCATGCAATTGCTCTTCCAACTGCATGAGGAATTTGTCCACCACCCGCAGAATGACTTGTTTGTCCAGTGCGGCAAATGAGACGATGGCATCCAGACGGTTACGGAACTCTGGAGTGAACATTTTTTTGATGTCCATCAGTTCATCGCCTGCGGATGCGGTTTTGGTAAACCCCATACTGCTCTTGTTGAGTGCTTCCGCCCCCGCGTTCGTGGTCATGATGATGACAACGTTGCGGAAATCAGCCTTGCGTCCGTTGTTGTCGGTAAGCGTGCCGTGATCCATCACTTGCAACAGGATGTTGAAAATGTCGGGATGGGCTTTTTCAATTTCATCTAGCAGCAATACGCAGTGCGGCTGCTTGGTGATTGCCTCGGTGAGCAGTCCTCCTTGGTCGAAACCGACATAGCCAGGGGGCGCGCCAATCAAGCGAGATACGGCGTGACGTTCCATATACTCCGACATATCGAAGCGGTGAATCGGCATCCCCATGACATAAGCCAGTTGGCGCGCAACTTCGGTTTTGCCAACCCCCGTCGGGCCAGAGAACAGAAAGCTGCCGATGGGTTTTTGCGGATTACCTAGACCACTACGCGACATCTTGATAGCGCGTGCCAACACTTCAATCGCCTTGTCTTGTCCAAATACGGTGGCCTTCAAATCCCTATCCAGATTTTTCAGCGCATTGATGTCATCGTGCGATACCGTGCGTGTTGGGATGCGTGCAATTTTGGCGATGATTTCTTCAATCTCATGCTTGCCCACCACTTTCTTTTGTTTGGATTTAGGCAGTATGCGCTGCGCCGCACCCGCTTCATCCAATACGTCAATAGCCTTGTCTGGCAAGTGACGATCATTGATAAAACGCGCTGAAAGTTCTGCTGCGCTGGTGAGGGCTGCGGCACTGTATTTGATGCTGTGGTGTTCCTCAAAACGGGTTTTAAGCCCCTTCAGGATGGCGATGGTTTGTTCTACGGAAGGTTCGGCAACATCGACTTTTTGGAAACGCCGCGACAGCGCGGAGTCTTTTTCAAAAATGCCGCGATATTCTTGATACGTGGTTGCGCCTATACATTTCAATGTGCCGCTGGAGAGCGCGGGTTTGAGTAAGTTAGATGCGTCCATCGTGCCGCCTGAGGCTGCCCCTGCACCGATCAAAGTATGAATCTCGTCAATGAAGAGTACCGCATTCGGAGCTTCGCTCAGTTCCTTGAGCACCGCTTTCAGCCGTTGCTCAAAATCGCCGCGATACTTTGTGCCCGCGAGTAATGCGCCCATGTCGAGCGCGTAGACGCGCGCATTCTGCAAAATCTCAGGGACGGCATCTTCAACGATTAGGCGAGCCAAACCTTCGGCAATAGCAGTCTTGCCAACGCCGGCTTCGCCCACCAGCAATGGATTATTTTTGCGACGACGACACAGCGTCTGGATGACGCGTTCTAACTCCAACTCTCGTCCAATCAGCGGGTCAATTTTCCCCGCTAGGGCTTGTGCGTTCAAATCTAGGGTGTAGCTCTTGAGTGCGCCAGTGTCTGGGTTGCTCTGTTCTGTCTGGGTTTCGCTGTGAGGTTGTGCGGTGGTGGATGTGGCTTCATTTTTAGCGATGCCATGCACGATGTAGTTCACCACATCAATACGGTTGATATTGCGTTCGGTGAGAAAATGCACGGCATGGGATTCTTTTTCGCCATACAAGGCCGCGAGAATATTAGCCCCCGTAACCTCTTTTTTATTGGCGGATTGCACATGCAAGATAGCGCGTTGGATGACGCGTTGAAAGCCCAGCGTAGGTTGCGTGTCCACTTCCACATTGCCCGGAATAATGGGGGTGTTGTTATCAATAAACGCCGTAAGTACCTTACGTAATTCGTCGATATTGAGACCGCAGGTGCGCAATACATCCGCCGCTGAAGC
>JAVHPV010000103.1:0-3140 GCA_036170775.1 Gallionella sp.
ATTACCCCATTACAAATTGATTTGACACAATACAGTCAACTTGATGCCGTGCGCGATTGGTTGGCTCTCGAATGAATATGCGCGTGGTAGGTATTGGCATGACTTCGCAGCGTACGCGTATGCGTATGATTGAGCGATTACGCGAACAAGGTATCCGAGATGAAGCGGTGTTGGCCGCGATGTTTGAAGTGCCACGTCATTTGTTCGTTGACGAAGCCTTGGCGAGTCGCGCCTATGATGATGTGTCGTTACCCATCAATTACAATCAAACCATTTCGCAGCCCTATATTGTCGCGCGTATGATCGAAATTTTACGGGGGGCAGGTGCATTGCGGCGTGTGCTTGAAATTGGTACTGGGTGCGGCTATCAAGCCGCCGTGTTAGCACAGCTTTTTCCTGAGGTTTATAGCATGGAACGCATCCAACCTTTGTATGAGCGGGCACGTAAACAGTTGCGTAACTTGAAAGTACACAACGTGACTGTGCGCTATGCAGATGGCAGTGCGGGCTTGCCTGATGCCGCGCCTTTTGACGGCATTATCATGGCTGCTGCGGCACCTACCTTGTCAGCGGCTCTGCGCGAACAATTAGCCGTAGGGGGGCGGATGGTGTTGCCCGTTGGGATGCAGGAGCAATGGCTGTATTTGGTAGAACGTGATCAACGTGGTTTCCATGAAACAAAATTAGAACCCGTGAAATTCGTACCACTTTTGATGGGGAAAGCATGACATCACTACGTTATCTAGCACTGCTCGTAATTTCTGTTGGCTTGGTGGCATGCTCTTCTAGCGGACATCGCGCTCCCGTCGAAGAACATGGCGCGGCATCGTATAAAAAAATGAAGAGTAGTGTTTCTGCGGCAAAAAAGTCGCCTTCTGAAAAGGATTGGCGTCCGCAAAGCTACATCATTCAAAAGGGCGATACACTGTATAGCATTGCCTTCAACTATGGTTTTGATTATCACGAGCTGGCTGAACTGAATGGCATCAAAGATCCTAACGTCATTCAAATTGGGCAAGAGTTGCGCTTGTTCCCCGTCGGTTCTGCTGCAACTCAGCGTGGCAGTGAAGTGGTTGTAGCTAGGCCACAGCCAGCAAACATCCCACAGCTACCGAACATCAAAGAACAGCCCAAAGTGGTGAAATATGCTTACAACGATGCCGCAGCGGCAGACATTGAAAAAGTGCAACAGTCCGCTGGGCTGGCGAACAAAACAGCTCCTACCACTCAAGTAGTTAGCGTCACTAAAATCGATAACAGAGCAAAAACCGAGGCGAAACCCGAATCCAAATCGGAAGCCAAGCCAGATAACCCTGTGCCCGTGAGTCCAGTCGATGCAGAAGAGGATGCGCTGGATTGGGGGCTACCCACGAACGGTAAATTGATTACAGATTTCTCTGAGGCCGCCAATCGTAAAGGAGTGGATTTTTCAGGGAAATTAGGCCAACCCATTCTGGCGAGTGCATCAGGCAAAGTGGTGTATAGCGGGAGTGGCTTACGTGGTTATGGCAAACTGATTATCATCAAGCACAATAAAACTTATCTGAGTGCCTATGCACACAATGATCAGATTTTGGTAAAAGAAGGACAGTCGATTACGCGCGGTCAAAAAATTGCCGAAATGGGGAATACTGATGCTGACCAAGTGAAGCTGCATTTTGAGGTGCGCCGCTTAGGCAAGCCTGTTGATCCTGCCAAATACCTGCCACTAGGCAAATCTTGACCACTCACATTCTTAACCCGCTCAACCATGACCGCGATAGCGCGGCCTTAACTTATGTCTATCCCGTCGTGTCGCGGCGCGCGGGTGGTGTCTCGGTAGGCATCAATCTCAATCCGAACAATGCTTGTAATTGGCGGTGTATCTATTGCCAAGTTCCCAATTTAATGCGAGGCAGTGCGCCTACGATTGATCTGGTACGGTTAGAGCAAGAATTACGTGGCTTCTTGCAAGAATTGTTGACGAGGAATTTCATGGAAATGCGCGTACCCGCAGACTCGCGACGTATCAACGATATTGCGCTGTCGGGTAACGGTGAGCCAACCAGTGCCGCAGAGTTTGCCCAAGTCATACACATCATAGCCAAGCTGCGCGATGAATTACCGCTGCCTAAACAGTTGAAAACCGTATTGATTACCAATGGCAGTTTGCTACATCGCAGCGAGGTGCAGCAAGGGGTGAGCGCACTATCCGCACTGCATGGTGAGGTCTGGTTTAAGTTGGATCGAGCGAGCGAAATAGGGATGCAGCAAGTTAACGATACCCAAGGGAAAATGAGCAAGGTGCGTGAGCACCTGCTACTGGCAAGCAGGCTGTGCCCTACCTGGTTGCAGACTTGCTGGTTTGCCTTGGATGGTGAAGCACCCTCGCTACGTGATGAAGATGAGTATCTGGACTTTTTGGCTAGCTTGTCAAATCAGCCGCATCCACTGCAAGGCGTTTTGTTGTATGGCTTAGCGAGACCGTCTATGCAGGTGGAAGCTGCGCGCCTCACCGCCTTACCAGAAGCGCATTTACGTCGTTTCGCTGCACGTATTGAACAGCTGGGTGTGCGCGTCAAAGTCAGCATTTAATTACGCGCTATGCAGCCCCATCCTCGTTGGTACAAGCTCGACTTGCTTCAATCGCCACTCTTTGCCCCGCTCCATGCCGTCATTGCGCAACTCGACAACAATAACTTTCCATCCTTATCGGATTTGAATGGACTGTTGGTAAAGCATCCTTATCCCATCCAAGTTGGCACTGGCAACACTTTGCAGTTTGTGGCACAACACTACGGTAAGCTGCCCTTCGCGGCGCAATACGAGCCGCGTTGTTATTTGCAGGGAGAAGTGCCGACCCGTAGGAATAACTGGCACGACCTGCTCAACGCGCTGGTGTGGCTAACCTTTCCCCATGCTAAGGCGGCGATTAACGCGCGCCATTACCAAGCCATCACGATACCGACGACCCCAGTGTTCGCAACCGCTACCAGCCAACGCGGCACAGTGCGCGATGCAATCACCTTGCTGGACGAATCCGGCATCATCATTGCTTATGCGGAAAATGCACTCGCCGAACATCTGCGTGATTTTCAGTGGAAAGAATTGTTTTGGCACAAACGGCAACAAGTACAAACCCAAATGGGCTTCTATTTGTT
>JAVHPV010000104.1:0-3121 GCA_036170775.1 Gallionella sp.
ACATTGATGTTGTTGTGGACGGTGTCAGCGTTGATTGTGGCGGAGATACGTTATCTCGAAGGCGGCAAGCTGGGCGTGGATACCTTTGTTGAAGTTTCAATGGTGGTGGTTCTGCGCAAAGTCATCACCTTGCCTGTGTTAGAGGTTGCGCCTTCCTTGCAAGAAGTGTTGTTGTGGGTGGGGGCGGCATTGTTGCTGGGGATTTTATTTCTCGTGGTGCGCTGGGCGCAGCGGCAACAATACGATGTGGATAATGCACCGATTGAAGATGGGCAAAAATAGCCACACTGAAAAATTGCAGCAAGAGGGTTGAGTGACATGCGTGTGCGCGTTACAGTGCAGGCGGAAAAACAATAATTACAATTCAACAGGAGTACGGCAATCATGGAATGGTGGACTGCGTTAGGCGTATTTGCGGTGTTCGTGTTGCTCGCGTTTGTACGAGCTTCGGTGGGCAGTTGGCTGCTGGCGATGGTATTGGCAGTGTTTGTGCTGGCCAGTCAGGCACGCATTTCTGATGGTGCTTTACAAGCTGCTTACCTGTTGCTGTTTCTGTTCGTGTTAACGATGGGCATGCCAGTGGTGCGCCGTACGCTGGTGAGTGGCAATGTGCTCAAACTGTTTCGCAAAATACTGCCGCAAATTTCTCCCACTGAGCAAGAAGCGATTGATGCAGGCACGGTGTGGTGGGAGGGTGAATTATTCAGTGGCCGCCCTGATTGGCAAAAATTACTCGCTTTTCCCAAGTGTTCCTTGACTGCTGAAGAGCAGGCGTTTCTTGATAACGAAGTCGAGCAACTGTGTGCTTTGATAAACGATTGGGACATTACCCACAATCGCGCCGACCTGCCGCCTCAGGTGTGGCAATTTATCAAAGACAAAGGCTTCTTTGGCATGATTATTCCCAAGCGTTATGGCGGCTTGGAATTCTCCGCGCAGATGCATTCCGCCGTAGTGAGCAAAGTGGCTTCGCGCAGTGGCACAGCCGCTGTTACGGTGATGGTGCCGAATTCGCTCGGGCCTGCTGAATTGCTGTTGCGTTACGGTACGACTGAGCAAAAAGACAAATATCTGAACCGCCTAGCGAAGGGCTTGGACGTGCCTTGCTTTGCCCTGACGGGGCCGTTTGCGGGTTCGGATGCGGGCGCGATTCCAGATTTTGGTGTGGTGTGCTACGGCGATTTTGCAGGGCAAAGCAAGGTGTTAGGCGTACGCATTACGTGGGAGAAACGTTACATCACGCTTGCTCCCGTCGCTACCTTGCTGGGATTGGCATTCAAACTGTATGACCCAGAACATCTGTTGGGCGGGGAAACGAATCGCGGCATTACGCTAGCGTTAATTCCTACCGACACTCCTGGGGTGCAAATTGGCCGTCGTCACTTCCCGTTAAATTCGGCTTTCCTGAATGGCCCTACCCAAGGGGAAGAAGTTTTTATTCCGATGGATTATTTGATTGGTGGCACTTCGCGCGTAGGGCAAGGTTGGCGCATGTTGATGGAATGTTTAGCGGCAGGACGCTCGATCTCCTTGCCCGCCAGCAGTATCGGTGCGATGAAATTAGCGGCGCGTACTTGCGGGGCGTATGGTCGCGTACGCAAGCAATTCAAGATGCCCGTGGGTAAATTTGAAGGGGTAGAAGAGCCGATGGCGCGTATCGGCGCACACACTTACATGGTGGATGCTGCACGTAAATTCACTGCGTTGGCGGTTGATCTGGGGGAAAAGCCCTCGGTGATTTCCGCCATCATCAAATATCACGCTACTGAGCGAGGCCGCATCGTTATCAATGATGCGATGGATGTACATGGAGGCAAAGGAATTTGCCTAGGACCAGACAACTACTTGGGGCGTTTCTATCAGCAAACCCCGATTGGCATTACCGTTGAGGGCGCAAACATTTTGACACGCACGTTGATGATTTTTGGTCAAGGCGCGATTCGCTCCCATCCTTATGTGCTGAAAGAGGTCGCCGCAACCACCGATCACAATGAACAGCGTGCCGTACATAGCTTTGATGAGGCGTTGATTGCGCACATTGCTTTTGCCTTAAGTAATGCCGCACGCAGTTGGGTGTTTGGGCTAAGCAATGCGCACGGCATTCCTGTGCCTGGTGGCAAAGATACACAGCGTTATTATCAGCAACTGACCCGCTTTTCATCGGCCTTTGCTTTGAGTGCCGATGCTGCGATGGCGGTGCTGGGTGGGACATTGAAACGTCGCGAAAAAATTTCAGCGCGTCTGGGCGATGTGCTTAGTCTGCTGTATCTATGTTCCGCTACGCTGAAACGTTTTGAGGATGATGGTCGTCCTGCGGAAGATTTGCCTTTGTTGCATTGGGCGATACAAGATGCCCTGTATAAAATTCAACAGGCTTTTGAGGGGGTGTTGCAAAACTTCCCTAACCTATTGGTGCGTGGGGTGTTGTGTGCGTTGATCTTCCCCGTCGGCAAGCGACTTGCGCCACCGTCGGATCAGTTAGGCCATGAAATTGCTCAGTTGATGATGCAGCCAGGCGCGGCGCGTGATCGTCTAACCTCGGGGATGTTCATCGCTCAAGACGAAGAGGATGCGGTGGGCGCGCTCGAAGCGGCCTTGGCGAGTACCTTACTCTGTGAACCTTTACTCGCAAAATTGGAAGAGGCACGCAAGGCGGGCAAGCTCAAGGCGATAGCTGAAGTGGCGCGTATTGCTGAAGCCCGCGATGCAGGCATCATCTCCGCCGAGCAGTCGCTGCAATTACAACGAGATTACGCATTGCGGCGCAAAGTCATCATGGTGGATGACTTTGCTCCTGAGCAATTGCGGGTGGTGCAACCATGAATAATTTACGTGACCAAGTGATTTTTATTACCGGCTCGTCGCGCGGCATCGGTCGAGAAATTGCGCTGCGTTGCGCGCGCGATGGCGCAAAGGTGGTGATTACGGGCAAAACCGCTGAACCTCATGCCAAGTTGCCAGGCACGATCCATACGGTTGCGGCTGAGGTTGAGCAGGCAGGTGGGCAAGCCTTGGCGATTCAGATGGATGTGCGCGATGAGCTGGCGATACAAGCTGCCGTGGCGCAAACCGTCAGCCATTTTGGTGGGATAGATGTGCTGGTCAACAATGCCAGCGCGAT
>JAVHPV010000105.1:0-3120 GCA_036170775.1 Gallionella sp.
TCAATAAAAGAATTGGGGTTGTCCAGGCCTGCTGATTCCAGCAAGTTCTTAATTCCCCCGCAATGCGCGTGCCCCAATACGATGATGTGTTGCACCCCCAAATTACGCACGCCATATTCCAAAGCTGCGGTAGTGCCATGATGTCCGAGTCGATCTTGGTTGGGGGGCACTAAATTGGCGACATTACGAATCACAAACAAGTCACCCGGTGCGCAATCAAAGATCAAGGCGGGATCAACGCGTGAATCACAACAACCGATGATTAAAAAATTGGGTGTTTGTCCATGTTCAACCGAGTGACGATAGGCCAAATCGCCGACGACAAAATGACGTTCACGAAAGCGTGCAAAGCCCTCAATCAGGCTACCGAGTGATTTCATGCCTCGATAAGACGCTGCTGCGCCTCACGATATTTGGCGGCGGTTTTTTGCAGGACATCGGCGGGAATACGCGGGGCGGGTGCTTGCTTGTTCCAGCCTGAGGATTCGAGCCAGTCACGCACGAATTGCTTGTCGAAGCTAGGTGGATTGCTGCCAACTTGATATTGATCGGCGGGCCAAAAGCGCGAGGAATCTGGGGTCAGTGCTTCGTCGATCAGGTACAGCTTGCCCGCAGCGTCCGTGCCAAACTCGAACTTGGTATCGGCGATGATGATACCGCGCGTCAAGGCGTAATCTGCGGCTTGTGTGTAGAGTGCCAGCGTAGCGTTCTTTACTTTTTCAGCCATCTCCGCACCCAGCAACTTCTGCGCCTCTGCAAACGAGATATTTTCGTCGTGATCACCTACCGCAGCCTTACTGGATGGTGTGAACAGGGGTTGCGGTAATTTTTGCGCCTCTTGCAGCCCCTCAGGCAGTTGGATGCCACAGACGGCACCCGTCTTCTTGTAATCCTTCCAACCCGAGCCAACCAGATAGCCGCGCACGATGGCTTCGATAGGCAGTGGTTTCAATTTTTTGGTAACGAAAGCGCGTCCACGTATCTGCACGCGATCGGCATCGGTACTCACCACGGACTCAGGATCAATCCCCGATAAATGATTGGGAATCACGCCGCCCAATTTTTTGAACCAAAAATTGGAGACTGCCGTGAGCACAGCCCCTTTACCTGGAATAGGATCATCCAAAATCACATCAAAGGCCGACAACCGATCCGTCTGCACAATTAGTAGATGTTCGGCATCCACTTCGTACAGATCGCGCACTTTGCCGCGATGCAGGAACTTCAGGCTAGTCAGATTGGATTCGTGTAGTGCAGACATAATTTTTCCTCAAAGTTTCAACCTTCCCCAACCCTCCCTCATCAGGGGGAGGGGGCGCGCTCCTCCCCTTACAAGGGAAGGTTGGGAGGAGTTAATTCAGCTCGGGCAATGTGGTCGCGGCGATCTGCTCCGCTTGTTTCTGACGATAGACGACGAGCTTTTCTGCTAACTTCTTGTCGTTCAGTGCCAACATGGAGACGGCAAATAAACCTGCGTTTGCTGCACCTGCTTCTCCGATAGCGAAGGTCGCCACAGGAATACCTTTGGGCATCTGCACAATGGATAGCAGAGAGTCCATGCCCTTCAAGTATTTTGAAGGGAGAGGCACACCAAGCACTGGCAAAGCAGTCTTGCCCGCGATGACTCCCGCCAAATGTGCAGCCCCGCCCGCACCCGCGATAAAACATTGCACGCCTTGATTGTGCATGTCTTTGATGTGATCGAACAACAAATCGGGAGAACGATGGGCGGAAATCACCCGCGCATCGAAGGTCACGCCAAAATCTTTCAACTGTTGCCCTGCTTGCTGCATGATTTCCCAATCATTGCTGCTGCCCATCACAATGGAGACGAATGGTTTACTCATAACACAGTCCTAAATATCCTAGACGTAACAACGCCCCCGTTACCGGGGGCGTTGGGTCAAACGTTACGCACCTTTGTGATAACTAACCACGCGATCTACTTCATTTTTTGAACCCAAAATGACGGGTACACGTTGATGCAAACCTTGTGGCTTCAATTCCATGATGCGTTCACGCCCCGTGGAGCTTACGCCACCTGCTTGTTCAACGATGAAAGACATTGGATTCGCTTCGTACAACAAACGCAGCTTGCCTGCTCTGCTAGGGTCTTTAGTGTCAAACGGATACATGAAGATGCCGCCACGCGTCAGAATGCGGTGTACTTCAGCCACCATTGAAGCGACCCAACGCATGTTGAAGTTTTTCTCACGCCCGCCGTCTTTGCCTTTAACGCACTCGTCAACGTAACGTTGCACAGGTTTTTCCCAATAACGTTGGTTGGACATATTGATGGCGAATTCGTTGGTATCGACTGGAATCTGCATGTTCGGGTGAGTCAGGAAGAAATCGCCCACATCACGATCCAAGGTGAAGCCGTTCACGCCATGACCTGTGGTCAGCACCATCATGGTGTTGGGGCCGTACAGTGCATAACCTGCACACACTTGGGTTGTACCTGGTTGCAAGAAATCTTCGGCCTTAGGATTGGTCACGCCGTCTGGGCAACGCAGGATGGAGAAAATCGTACCAACAGAGATATTTACGTCGATGTTGGACGATCCATCCAAGGGGTCGAAAGTAATCAGGTAACGACCACGTGGATATTGCTTAGGAATCTCATACACATCGTCCATTTCTTCGGAAGCCATGCCCGCCAAGTGACCACTCCATTCGTTGGCTTTGATGAATACTTCGTTGGTGATGATGTCGAGCTTCTTTTGGGTTTCGCCTTGCACATTTTCGCTGCCCGCCGAACCCAGCACGCCAATCAGCGCGCCTTTGTTCACGTCATGCGCGATTTGTTTACAGGCGGAAACGACATCGCTCAATAGCCCGGTGAAATGGCCGCTGGCGTTAGGAATATGACGTTGTTCTTCGGTAATGAATTGAATCAGACTTTTGCTCATGCTGCGTTCTCCTCGGTTATAAATTTTTAAGTTCTGTAATTCTACTGCTTTTGCGCCACACCCTCTATGGCTATTTGGTCAATGACATGAACAGCGTCGGCAATTTCTCGGGTAATTGCGCGACGTTGTCCACGATGGTGTAGTGCTTGCCAAAGATGGTTGAGACGTACTCATCCGCACCCGCATCAAGATTGATGCAGTAGGTATA
>JAVHPV010000106.1:0-3117 GCA_036170775.1 Gallionella sp.
CTACACCGGTCAAAAACCACGCGTCATGGTTTGGCCTTACGGTGATTACAACATAGAGGTGCGCAAAATCGCCGAGAGACTTGGAATGCCTGTCGGACTTACGCTGGATGATGGCAGCAATACCAAGACCACCCCCTTATGGGGACTGCGACGAATTTTGGTTGACCAAAAAATGTCGCAGGCCGACATGCAACTCGACATGTGGGATCGCAACAACAATTTCACCGATAGCGCGATGACCACCAAAGCGATGCATATTGATCTCGATTACATCTATGATCGTGATCCCGAGCAAGTCAACAAGAACCTCGGAGAGCTGCTCGAGCGCATCAAGCGGCTCAATGTCAACACCGTCTACCTCCAAGCATTTGCTGATCCTGACGCAAATGGAGCTGCCGACTATGTCTATTTCCCCAATCGCAATATCCCCGTGCGTAGCGATTTGTTCAATCGAGTAGCATGGCAGATTGGCACTCGCACCCAAGTCAAACGGGTTTACGCCTGGATGCCGATGATGGCTTGGGAATTGCCTGCCGATAATCCCGCAGCGAACGACAAAGTGGTGACCTTGCAGGTCGATCAGACCCATCTGAATATGGGGTATCCACGACTTTCACCCTTTTCACCAAAGGCGCGCAAGGTCATCCGAGAAATTTACGAGGATTTGGCGAAATCGGCGGTCATAGATGGGATACTCTTTCATGACGATGTGACCTTGTCAGACTATGAAGACGATAGCGTGATGGCTCATGCGCAATATAAAAAATGGGGCTTGCAAGAAAGTGTCCATTCAATTCGATTGAATCGTCCTAATTTTTTGCGTTGGACAAAGCTGAAAACCGCATACCTAGACGACTTTGCGTTGGAGTTGGCGCAAATTGTTCGTGATTATCGTCCGGGCCTTAAAACGGCTCGTAATCTCTATGCACAAGTAGCCTTAAATAAAGATGCCCAAGAGTGGTACGCCCAAAGTTTGGCGGATTCGATCAAAAAATATGACTACACCGCCATCATGGCAATGCCTTACATGGAACAAGCTGATGATGCTGGGGCGTTTTACGACCAAATTGTTGCCAATGTCAAAGGCGAAACCTGTGGTTTGGAACGGACGGTTATCGAACTACAGACGGTCAATTGGCGCAAGAACAGTGCGCCAATTTTGCCTACAGAACTGAGTCAGACCATCCAGCACCTTTACGATCTTGGGGTTAATCACATTGCGTATTACCCAGATGATTTGTTTCATAACAACCCCGATGCGGATTTGATGAAACGGGATTTTGCAAAAAAACCGATCCGAATGTACCCATTTACTCCCAATAGTTTTTTACCTGGTAAATAAGACTTTGATGGCTACTTTTATGTGGAAGGATTGGGATTAGGATGGGTTCGCATATTTTTTGGCACTCCCTTTGGCACTTTTGTATCGGGTACATCTTTTACTACCCACTCTTCATGTCGAGTCTGTGGATTGTCGGGGCGATTTACTTTTATTTTAAAAATGAAAAAGCGGTTCAGTCTCATCTAATTCCCAAACTTAGGGAAGGCGAAACATGGGAGGGGGTCAGCATCTTGATCCCTTGTTTTAACGAAGGTGAAAATGCGGTTGAAACGATTACTTATGCTTTAAATGTCGCGTATCCAAATTTTGAAGTGATCGCGATCAATGATGGAAGCAAGGATAATACGCTGGAGATATTGCTCGAATTGGCTCGAACCAATCCGAAGCTGAGAATAGTCAGTCTTGCCGAAAATCAGGGCAAGGCTCTTGCCCTTCAAGCGGGTTCATTGCTGGCAAAAAACGACTATCTTGTCTGCATTGATGGCGATGCGTTGCTTGATCCGTACTGTGTTCACTGGATGGTCAAACACTTTATTCGCTATCCACAGGTCGCCGCAGTGACGGGCAACCCACGCATCCGCAACCGCACAAGTCTGCTCGGCAAAATTCAAGTGGGCGAGTTTTCCTCGATAGTCGGGATGATTAAGCGCGCACAGCGCTCGTTTGGGCGACTATTTACCGTTTCAGGGGTGATTACAGGGTTTCGGAAATCGGCGGTGCATGAGGTGGGATACTGGAGTCCGGATATGCTCACCGAGGATATCGACATCACTTGGAAACTACAACGCAACGGTTGGGATGTGCGCTTCGAACCCAAAGCCTTGGTGTGGATATTGATGCCCGAAACGATTAAAGGGCTTTGGAATCAGCGGTTGCGCTGGGCGATGGGTGGCGTTCAAGTCATGCTGAAAAACTTCATGGTGCTCTTTGCATCCAAGCAAACCCACTTGTGGGGGTTGATGGTCGAGCTGATTCTCAGCACTCTATGGGCGTACAGCATGGTATTGGTTTTAGGCGTATGGATTGTGAGTCTGTTTTTTCCGGTAGGTTACCTCACGCCTGATAGTTCGCCAATTTTGCCGGATGAGAGCAGTGTGTTTTTGATTGGTGCGTGTCTGCTGCAGTTTGCGGTGAGTCGATGGCTAGACGGTCACTACGATCATGGTTTGGGGAAAAACTATTTTTGGATGATCTGGTATCCGTTTTTTTATTGGTTTCTTAATCTAATCACGGCGGTTACAGCGTTGCCCAAAGTGTTGTTTGGCACCCGCAAGCGGGCACGCTGGGTAAGTCCTGACCGTGGGCTACATCAGGAACTCAATAAACCAAGGGATGGCGAGCATGGATAAACATACGCTGATCATCAATAAACGCCACGAGATGCCGCGCAGCAAAATATGGTTGTGGGATGGAATTACGTTTTTGCTGTGGGTTGGATTTTTCTATTTGTGGCTTCCAGTGTTTCACATTTTCTATCGCATTATTACTGCTGAAGTCCCCGCAGAAGAAATTTCCGGCTGGATATACGACAATATCCATAGCGTTACATTTGAACACGGCGTTGAGATGCTCGTGTTCACGCCGATTGTGTTGTTCATTTTGTCATGGCTGAGACGCCATAAAGGGCCGAGCGAGCATATTATCTATGGGAATGACGACTATGCGCGGCACTTCAAGCTCGAAGTGAGCCAACTAAAAACCTGCTTCGATAGTCAGTTGGTCACCGTATATCACGATGAGCAGGGTCAAATAACCAAGCTAGACAATCATATCAA
>JAVHPV010000107.1:0-1507 GCA_036170775.1 Gallionella sp.
GACTCATAATCCTTTGGTCCACGGTTCAAGTCCGTGCAGACCCACCAACACTCAAGGCTTGCAGCGATGCGAGCCTTTTATTTTTTGTGGGGTTGTTTGCTGTGTTGTCACTAAGCGCACAACGGCGCAAGGCACGCCTAGAAGGCTTGTCCGCCATTGAGTTTTCTGCCGATTTACCCGTCGTGGGCAAGCGCGAGGAATTGGCGCGCGCCATTACTGAGCATCAAGTCGTTATTGTGTGTGGCGAAACAGGCTCGGGTAAAACCACGCAGTTGCCAAAAATTTGCCTGACGCTAGGGCGTGGGGTCTTGGGTTGCATTGGGCATACGCAACCGCGTCGTGTGGCGGCGCGTACCGTCGCCGCACGCATCGCCCATGAACTCAAGACCGAGTTGGGCGGTGTGGTGGGATTCAAGGTGCGCTTCAACGACAAAGTGTCGGCGGATACCAGTATAAAACTGATGACGGATGGGATTTTGCTCGCTGAAATACATAGCGATCCGCTGCTGAGAAATTACGACACTATCATTATCGACGAAGCACATGAACGCTCGCTGAACATTGATTTTTTGCTCGGCTACCTCAAACAATTATTGCCGCGCCGCCCCGATCTCAAGCTCATCATCACTTCCGCAACTCTCGATGCGGATAGATTCTCCAACCATTTCAATGCCAAAATCATTGAGGTGTCTGGGCGCAGTTATCCCGTGGAAACGCGTTATCGTCCGCTGCAAATTTCTGAAGAAGGTGAAGCGCAAGATGTGCCGCAAGCGATTAGTACGGCACTGGATGAATTGTCGGCGGGTGGTTTGAAAGGTGATGTGCTGGTGTTCTTGCCAGGGGAACGTGAAATACGCGACACCGCCGAAGTGTTGCGTAAACATCACGCACCGAGTGCGCGCCATAGCGGACTTGAAGTGCTGCCGCTGTATTCGCGTTTGTCAGCTGCGGAACAAGATCGCGTGTTCAAAACAGGCGGCAAGCGGCGCGTGGTGCTGGCAACCAACGTGGCTGAGACCTCGCTGACTGTGCCCAATATCGGTTACGTAATTGATTGCGGTTTGGCGCGCGTGAACCGTTACAGTATTCGTCAAAAAGTTGAACAGTTGCACATCGAAAAAATTTCACGTGCCGCAGCCAACCAACGTGCGGGACGCTGCGGGCGGGTGATGAGTGGCGTGTGTGTGCGTCTTTATGATGAGGCGGATTTTTTACAGCGTGCTGAATTTACCGATCCCGAAATATTTCGCGTTTCCTTAGCCACTGTCATCCTGCGCATGAGCGCGTTGCAACTGGGTGACATCAGCGCATTCCCGTTCATCGAACCACCCACCCCGCGCATGATTGCAGACGGTTACCAGTTGTTAGGCGAGCTTGGCGCAATTGATGAAGGCCGTGAACTCACCAAGCTCGGGCATGAATTAGCACGTCTGCCGCTAGATCCAAAAATTGCCCGTTTACTGATTGCAGGGCGGCAATATCACTGTCTCACCGAGATACTCATCAT
>JAVHPV010000107.1:1607-3109 GCA_036170775.1 Gallionella sp.
ATGGGTATGAAGTGCAACGAACAACCTGCGCGCTACGAGGAAATACACAAAGCCTTGTTGTGTGGTTTGCTCGGCAATATCGGCATGAAGGCTTTGGAAGGCAATGAATACCTGGGGGCACGGGGCATCAAATTTGTCGTTGCCAACCACTCGGTGCTGGCAAAAAAAGGCACGAAGTGGGTGATGGCGGGCGAGTTGGTCGAGACGCATCGCGTGTTTGCGCGCTGTGTAGCACGCATCGAACCTGAATGGTTGGAAGAAGTCGGGGCGCACCTCATCAAGCGGCATTATTTCGATCCACATTGGGAGAAAAAAGCCGCACAAGTCACCGCATTTGAACGCAGCACCTTGCACGGCTTACTCATCAATGCCAAGAAGCGCGTGCATTACGGGCCGATGAATGTAGCGGAATCACGTGAGATATTTATTCGGCAAGCCTTGGTAGACGGTGAGTTTGATACACGTGCGCCATTCTTTGCGCACAATCAAAAACTCATCGCCGACATCGAAGCCTTGGAACATAAAGCGCGTCGTCCTGACGTATTGGTCGATGATGAATTGATTTTTGCCTTCTATGACCAACGTATCCCCGCGCATTTGCACAACGGTGCAGCTTTTGAACATTGGCGCAAAGAAGCCGAACGCAGCGATGCCAAATTATTGCATCTAAAAAAAGATGACCTGATGCGCCATGAAGCGGCAGGGATCACCACCGATCAATTCCCGCCACAATTAAAAATAGACAACATCAGCTTCGCCTTGAGTTACAACTTTTCACCTGGCAAGCATGACGACGGCATCACGCTCAGCATACCATTAGCACTGATTAACCAAGTATCCGCTGCGCGCTGTGAGTGGTTGATCCCCGGCCTGTTGGCGGAAAAAGTACAGCAACTCCTCAAGACTTTGCCGCAAAAAATCCGCCGTAATCTAGTCCCGATTGCCGAATTCGCAGCGGTGTTTTGTCGCGCAGTACAGCCCGCCAACACGCCGCTGTTGCAAGCCTTAGCGCGCTACTTACGCGAGCAAAAGCAGCTCGATGTGCCGCTTGATGCCTTTCGTCTGGAACAGTTGCCGCAACATCTGCTGATGAATTTCCGCGTACTAGACGAACATGGGCGGCAACTCGGCATGTCGCGTAACTTTGCGCAGTTGCATAGCGAACTTGCCCCACGCGCAATGCCTGTAATTGTCTCCGCGACGCAACAAAACAGTGCGCCAATGAACGAACCTCGCAGCACGACTTGGAGCTTCGGCGAGTTCGCTGAAACGCGTGTGGTGCAACGCGCGGGGCAAAGCGTCACGCTGTTTAACGCGCTCGTGGACGATAACGATGCCGTGCTGTTGCGCGCCTTTGAGACTCGTGATGCTGCACAACAAGCGCATCGTGGCGGCTTGCGTCGCTTGTTCATGCTGCTGCTCAAAGAGCAAGTGAAATACATGGAAAAAAACTTGCCCGATGCGCAAAAGCTCGGCATGTTGTTCATGCCGCTGGGCACGCC
>JAVHPV010000108.1:0-3109 GCA_036170775.1 Gallionella sp.
CGGCACAGGCTTGCTGAATAAATAACCTTGGAAGGCATGACAGCCGCGCAAGTCGAGAAACTCGCGTTGTGCTTCCGTTTCCACTCCTTCGGCAATCACGTTCAGCCCCATGGCTTCGCTCATGGCGATGATGGTTTGCACGATGGCCGCATCGTTGGGATCGGTAGTGATGTCGCGCACGAAGCTCTGATCGATCTTGATTTGGTCGAGCGGCAAACGTTTCAGATATTGCAGCGAGGAATAGCCTGTACCGAAGTCATCCATAGAGAAACTTACGCCGAGCATTTTGATTTCGCGCATTTTGGCGATGGTGTCTTCGACGTTTTCTAACACCGTGCTCTCAGTTAACTCCAGTTTTAGCAGGGCAGGTTTCGCGCCTGTCTCCAAAAGTACGCGTTGCACCACGCTGACAAAATCGGCTTGACGGAATTGTTTGGCACTGACGTTCACTGCCAATGTTAGATCACGGGTATAAATGTCTTGTTGCCACGCCTTGAGTTGCGCGCAAGCGGTTTGCAACACCCACAAACCAATCGGCACAATCAAACCCGTCTCTTCAGTAAGAGGAATAAATTGCACGGGCGGCACCAACCCGCGCTCAGGATGTTGCCAGCGAATCAACACTTCTGCACCCAAGGGGCGGCACAGGCTATCCACTTGCAACTGATAGAACAGGCGGAACTGCTCGCCTTCCAGTGCCTTGCGCAACTCAATTTCCAAATCGGCACGCGCTTCAATGGCGGCTTGCATGGCGGGGTCGTAAAAACGGATGGCATTGCGTCCCGCTGTTTTGGCTTGATACATGGCAGTATCGGCATGTTTGAGCAAATCTTCAAAGCTGGTCTGATGACCTTTGAACAACACTAAACCAATGCTCGGCGTGGTGTGATGGGTAAGTTGTTTGAGTTGATAAGGTTCTATTAACGCCTTGCGGATTTTTTCGGCGACCAGTTCTGCTTGGCTGGCCGCTTCAGTGGTATCGCCACTCAGCGTTTCTAACACCACCACGAATTCATCCCCACCCAAGCGCGCCACCGTGTCGCCATCCCGCACGCAGCCTTGCAGACGTTGCGCCACCTCAATGAGCAGCAAGTCGCCAATGTCATGGCCTTTGGTGTCATTCAAAGTTTTGAAGTGATCCAAATCAAGAAACAGCAATGCCCCATAGCGTAAATTGCGCTCACTCAGCACCATGGCTTGGTGCAAACGGTCGGATAACAAGCGGCGATTCGGCAGATTGGTAAGTGGGTCAAAGAAAGCCAGTTGATGTACCGCACCTTCGGCTTTTTTGCGTTCGGTAATGTCCGCACGAATGGCAATGTATTGCGTGGGCTTGCCTGAAACCGAATCCAGGAAGGGCACGATGGTGGTGAGCACCCAATACAACTCGCCTTGTTTATTGCGATTACATATTTCGCCATGCCACACTTTGCCGCTGGCAATGGTGTGAAACATCTCGGTAAAAAACTCTTTGGGGTGCGTACCTGAGTTGAGCAGGCGATGATTTTGTCCTAACAACTCAGCTTGACTATAACCACTGAGTTCACAGAATTTCCCATTCACATAGGTGATTGTGCCCTTTACATCGGTCGTCGCCACAATTGCATGTTGGTCTAGGGCAAATTTCTGATGGCGCAATTCATCGAGTGCCGCTTTGGTTTGCGCTTCACTGGCGCGTAACTTAGCTTCATCTCTTTTACGCTCAGAAATGTCGCGGCACGAACCATAGACACGCCCATTCGGCAATAACACCGCATTCAATTCCATCGGCAATTTCGTGCCCTGTTTAGTCACCAGACGTATCTCGAATATATGCCGTTGGTGATCGCTCAAAATAATTTGCGTGCTTTGACGATAGACCTCGCGCCACTCAGGGGGAACCAAATCGAATACGGTGATTTTGCTCAAGGCTTCGCGGCTGTAACCGAGTGCTTGTACCGCATTGTCGTTGACGTACACGATATGCCCGTCTGGCTCGGTGATAAATACCGCATCGGGCGCGCAACGCAACGTCATGTGCAGCCGCTCACCACTTTCACGCAACTCACGATTCAGTGCAGCCGACTCCAATTCACTTTTGGCGTGTAATTGCCGATAGCGCAGCTCAAGTTCCGCCAAAGCTTGAGAATTTTGGCGGGCGATGCGTTGATCGAACAAGGTTGCCAACAAGCCACCACCAAACCATAAAAATGAAGTGAGCGTGACCATGGTCGCCAGCAATTGGTGATCAATAAAGCTATCGCGGCTCAGGCAGATGCTAGTTGCGGCAATATCAGCACCCCAGATCGCGGTGTAGTGCATTCCTGAAATTGCCAAGCCCATGATGACGCTACCCGCGCCAAAGCGTAGCAGTGGATGCATTTGATAACGTTCGCCTTGATACATCATCAATAGCGCACCCCACGCGGCGATGATGGAGATGCCGATAGAGGCTATGAAAAGTATCGGATGGTAGTTAATGGCAGGCTGCATTTGCATGGCCGCCATGCCTGTGTAATGCATTAAGCTAATGCCAGCTCCCATCAATACGCCACTGATGAGAATGCGCGGGGTACTGATGATGTCGGCACGCAACACCCAAAAACCCAACAAGGCCGAGGCAATGGCGGGTAGCAAGGACAGCAAGGTCAGAGTTAAATCAAAACCAATCGCAATCGGCAGGTGCATGGCTAACATGCCGATGAAATGCATCACCCAAATCGCCACACCCAAGGTGCAGCCACCCACCAGCATCCATAAATTTGCCACATAGCCTGTTGCCAAACGCATCCGCTGGGCGTGCGTCAGCGCGGTGAAGGAGCCCAAAATGGCCATCAGCACCGAGATCAACACTAACGAATAATTCCACGCAATCGGCACACAGCCTCCTTCTATATAGTTTTGCGTGATGGATGTTAAAGGAATTACATTGCCTTGTATGTCAGATAAATTCCTACAAAATGCAAATAAATTCGGGAATGCGTAAATAGGCTTATCGGCGGGGCGCGCCGTTTCTTGAATCCGCCCCCCAAATAATCCGTTAGAGATGTACTGATTTATTAGGGTTTGCATTGTTCAAGTGCGGTTTTTAGGATCAATCAGCGTCTACCTAGCCCAACTTATTTCGCTC